>JBFKKL010000073.1:0-4603 GCA_041631255.1 Candidatus Woesearchaeota archaeon
AATTGATAATCCTTTTTTCTCTCCTTTACTATCAATTGCATTTTTAGATTTTTCAACTAAATTTAATACTGTTTTATCTTTAGACTTCTTGGCTCTGAATTTTGAAATCACTTTAGGTTTATCTTTCAAATCTTTAGCTTTAGTAATACCTGAAATAACTAATTGAACGCTTCTTTGTGTTGTAGTGTCAGCTAAATTACCTATTCTTCTTTGAGCTTTTCTTAAAGGTAAACCTATTTTAAGTCTTTTTATTTTACCTTTTTCTTTGTATAAAGCATCAAATTTCAATCTCTGTCCTTTAGGTAATTTAGTGTTAAAAGTTAATTTAGGAAGTTTTAATTTAATTCTCTTAGGTAGTTTTTTAGTTGTTTTAGGTTTTCTGGGCGTTTTAAATCTTGGGGGTGTTTCGGTTTTGGATATTTTTTTAGGTGTTTGACTTGAACCTTGACCTGTTTTTTGTGCAGGAGTTATTTTAGGTTTTTGTGCAGGGTCAAATTTAGGTTTTGTATCTGGTTTTTGAGGTTGATCTTGAACAGGAGTTTGAGCTATTGCCTTTTCTTGCGCTTTAATCGTAGCAATTAAAGAAGTTATCAATGCTACAAGTAAAGGGAGTCTCACTATTATTTCTTTGTTTGCTTTAATCAATTTTAAAATACGTTGTAAAGCTTTTTTTGATTTAGCCAATTCTAATTTAGTTTTATTTAATTTAGCTTTATTAGGCGTTTTAGATTTTTTAATGTCTTTTAGTGTTTTTTTAGCTTTAGTTATAGTTTTTTTATGTACTTGAACTTGCGAATTAACTTGTCTATTAAATCTAACTTGGGCTTTTTTATTACCTAATAAGCCCTTTTTTGTTATAGGTTTAACAGCAACTTTAGAGTTTTCTATCCTTTTTACTGCGTTTAAATCAATAAATGTTGTGTCTCCTTGTTTAACAACTCCTTGTTTCTTTAATTTCTCTTTTAAAAGCTTTTTAGATTTTTTCCTAACATCTATTTTCTTTGATTTGCTTTTAGTTTTTGCCTCCTTCTTAGTCTTAGTAATTTTTTCAAATTCTTTTTTTGTAACTTTTTTAGCTTTAGTGCCTTTAACTTTAACTCTTTTTACTCTAACAGGTTTTTTTCTTGGTTTTTTAGTAGGTTCTTTCTTTATCTTTGATACTTTTCCTGTTTTTATATCAATTTTTTTAATTTTTTCAGAAGATTTTTTTTTTTTAGGTAGGGTCTTTTTCTTAATTTTAATTTTCTGTACTTTACTCGCTTTAACTTGTGTAATTAATTGATCTATATTGGCTGCCCTTTTTGGTGTTATTCCTCTCTCTTTTAATATTTTTTTTAATGAATTTTTAATTATTGTGTCTCTTTTAGCTTTATTACTTATCTTACTTGCCTTAACAATGGCTTTATTTAATGATAGCGTTTGTTTAGGGGTTAAACCAGCAAGTTTTTTTACAGGTTCTAGTTTTTTATTTAAAGATATTAACCTTATAGATGATACTCCTTTAATAACTCCTGCTTTTGTACCTTTAACACCCAAACTTATTCCTTTTGATCCTGTCTTTAATACTGTCCCTGGGAATAAATAAACAACTGCTTTTGTTAAAGTTTTAACAGGATTCTCAACAAAAGCCTTTTTAACTTCTCCCCCCACTTGTGTAGAATATAAACCTACTATAGCAATTGATTCACGAGGATTTTCTTTTATGAATGTCCCTACACTAACTGTCCCTTTACCTAATTTAATAATATCATTCTTCAAAGGGTTGTTCTCTCCTGCTTCAAATCTTTTTCTTAAACTTTTACCATAATTGAAACTTCCTACAATTGAGTCTTTAGCTAAAACTACAACTTCTTTTCCTACTTCGTAAATACCTAAGCCAATATTTTTTGGAGCATTCTTTAGAAGAGTTAATTGCTCTTTTTCTAACCTTTCCCCTTCTTTTATAACTATATCTTGATATTGTTTTATTTCCTCAGGTGTTACTGTTTGACCTGTTAAAACTTTATTAGCCACCCCTTGTTGTTGTTTTGTAAGAATTTTTGCTAAATCTTTTTCAACATTTTCAGAGATTTTTTTAGATAAACTTTTAACTTTACTAATAGTTAAAGTTTTAGAGGGTTTTCTTAATTGTGTGTTAAGTTCTTTTCTAATATCTTTAGATTTTACTTTTTTAGGTTTTTTTACTACAATAGATTTAATTCTTCCATTTTCCTTTATAGTTTCTTTACTCCCTCCTAAAAGTCCTGTCTCTAATGTAGCTGTAATAGTTTTAAATCCTTTTTTCTGTTCTTTTCTTAATTGTTTTTCTTTTATTGTTGTTCTTCCTAATTCAACATTAACTAAATCTTTTGATTCTTGAAATTGTCTTTTCTCTCTTCTTAATTCCTCTTGTTGTCTTTTAGCTTCATTAAATGCTTGTCTCACTAAAGGATCATCGTTAGGTTGTTTAAAATTACTTTGTCTTTTTAATTCCTCTACCCTATTCTCTGCTTGTAATACTTCTCCTTGTTTCTTTCTTAATCTTTCTAAAGCTTCTTGTCTTTGTTGTTCTAATTGTTGTAATCTTGTTTTTTGTTGAGTTTGTTGAGAAACTCTCTGGATTTCTGCTTTTCTCCTTGCTCTTTCTTCACGAGATAAATCACGAGTCCTCCCTACAACTTTTACCATTATAACTAAAAATGTAATTTCAAAGTTTATAACCTTTTTGTTAAAAATTAGTAAAAAAATATGTGGACGCTACAATTGAAAAGTTTCCCTATTTCTTTTATTTTTTATATTACTTTACTTCTTTTTCTTTTATATTATATTTTATATATGAAAAGTCCATAAAGAAGAAAAAGAAGAGAAAAGAGAGGTGAGAGTGTAAAATCTGGTGGACTTTTCGTTGGACATATCAAACAAAAAGACGTTTTAATCAACTGTCTTTGACATTATAAAGTCACTTGAAGACATTTAAAATTTTTCAAAAGACAATTAAAATTTCACAAAACTTTATAAATGTGTGAATTGGAGAATAGTATAATCACTTAGTTGAAAGTGAAAAAAGGTTGTCGCAAACCTTAGAATAGGATATTTGTATAGCTTATTCTATGTTTATAAACCTTTCGCTTATTCCTTTGTGTAAACATTTAAAATGGAACTTATAACAAAATTAGGATTTAAAATTTATAGATTAAAAGAAAATAGAACAGAAAACGAATTTCTATTATATAATTTAAAAAATAATACCTATTCTTTTTTTAATAAGAAAAGATGTTTAGAGGTATTAAAAAAAGAAATTGAATCTACTGGAATTGATATGAATGAACTTTTATTAAGTTTTAGAGATTTAATAAGTCTTCAATATAGTAGGGTTAAAAACAAAGAAACAAACGAAATTATTGAGATTATTAATGTTAATAAAACAATAGAAAAATATTTTGAAAAAGAATATATACTCATTAATTCTACTATTTATATACCAAAAGAGGATTTAATCATTGAAAAAGATAATAAAAAATATTTTAATTTATTTGTTTTACCAGATCCTTTAAAATTTAAAAATTATAAACAAAAAAAACCAATAAGTTTTGAAGAATTTAAAAAAAATGCTAAATCTCATTATAAATTATTTAAAAATTTACATTCTGATTCAGACGAAGCAGTTCAAAATACATTACACAAAATAGCACATAAAGTTCAATTCCCTTATGAAAAATCACAAGATTGTATTATATTTTATCCAGGCGAAGGAGCAGGGAAAGGAATTTTTTATAAATTTGTTTTACAACCTATTTTTCAAAATTATGCTAGTAAAATTTTGATGGATAAATTAAAAAATGATTTTAATTCTTTTCTTGTAGAACCTTTAGTATTAGTAATAGAGGAAGGTAAAAGAGATAAAGCATTAGTTGAAGTTTTAAAAGAATTAACTACTGAAAGTACTTTATTAATCAATGAAAAAGGAAAACCCCAAATAGAAAAAGAAATTTATTTTTTAACTTTTGTTTTTAGTAATCACATGAATCCTTTGGATTTAGGTAAAAGAAGAGGAAGTTATCACTTGACAAATTCTTTAGGAGGTTCGCCCTCTAAAAGTTATGAAATAGGGCAAAAACTTACCGAGGAATTACCTAAAGAAACAGATTTTTTATTAAAATATTTACATAGTTTAGAAGTAGATAAAGCAATAGCACAAACGCCTTTTAATACTAAAGCGAAAGAGGAAGTAACCGAATTAAATAAAACGCCTTTAGAATTATTTTATGATCATTTATTGAGTTATTCTTCTTTAAAATTAGCAATTTCTGATTTACATAAAAGAGCTATGAAGAATTCAAGAAATGGATTTGAGGGTATAGATTGGGGCATTCATTTAAGATATTTAGATAATGATGAAAAAAGCCAGAGATATATAACAAAAGAAATTATAAAAGAGGCATATAATAATTTTTGTAATCAGGAGGGTTTTAGAAGTAATTTAATAACTCATAATAAAGATATAGTTCAGCTTTGGGCATTATTTCAAGTTCCAGAAGATGCACATAAGAGAATTTTAATATTGGAAGGGGAATATGCAGGTAGAAAACTATCACATGTAGATTATGACATAATTAATTCTACA
>JBFKKL010000074.1:0-4590 GCA_041631255.1 Candidatus Woesearchaeota archaeon
AATTTTGAAAGGGTTTGAAACTTGTGAAAATTTAGGAATGTATAAAGTTTTGTTGAAATTGTACCTAAAAGAATTGTTTCGTTTAACTCCAAAAAATTTTCCTATAGACGAAATACCAATTCCTAGAATTATAGCTCCTAATCCCACAAACGTTCCAGCAATAGTTAATATAGTCGGAATTGTGAAAATATGAGATAAATCATGAAATCTAACAATAGCTAAAGTTGTTCTGGTTTTAGATTCTTCAGGTGAAGTTTCTAATTTTCTTAAATATTTTCTTCTTAAAATTTCAGCAATACCTAAACCAGCAAGTCCAATAGGTAAAGCAAACTGTATTCCAAATGTTGCTGAAGTTTTTGTAATATTTGTTCCTCTTCTGATAAGTATTTTTCCAGTCTCCTCCATAATTATTTCTTTTTAATTATCAATAAAATATTTTTTTAAGTTTAACTAGAACACATTAGGCATTCTTTTTCTTCAATCTCGGAATTCTCTTCGACTATTTTACGTTCTAAATCTGGATCTATAGTGAAAGTTTGACTATTAGTCGCGGGTTTTGAGTGTAAATAGTACATTCCGGTTTTCAATCCTTTTTTCCAACCAAGAAAATGGATTTTTGTAAGAAGTGATTCATCAGGTTCCTTAACCCAAATATTAAAAGATTGTGATTGATCTACAAATCTCCCCCTATCTGCAGACATAGTTATTAAATCTTTAATTTTCATATTCCAAGCAGTTTTGAAAAGTTCTTTAATAAAATTGGGAATTCTGTTTATATTCTCTATATTTCCTCTAAAATGCATAATTGTATACTTCATTTCATCATCATAAAGCCCCATTTGATGTAACATTTTTAACAGATATTTATTAATAACTATAAATTCACCAGCTAAAGTTCGTCTAACATACATATTTGTAGTAAAAGGTTCCATTGATGCATTAGAACCTAGAATTTGACCGGTTGAAGCAGTTGGCATAAGAGCAGTCAATAAACTATTTCTAATACCATATTTCATAACATCCTTTCTAAGAAGTTCCCACTCAGGTGAAGGATCTGAAAAATTTAAAGTTCCATCATCCAAAATTTCATAATTTCCTTCAGTGTGATCCCATAAATTGTGTTGAAAAATACCTTTCGATATGGGCGAACCTTTAAAGTACTCATAAGAACCCTTTTCTTTAGCCAAATCAATAGACTTTTCAGTAGCAAATAACTGTATATATTCAAAAATTTTCTTATTAAGTTCTTTTGCTTCATCTGAACAAAACGGAATAAACATTCTGGCAAATGTATCTGCTAAACCTTGAACTCCTAAACCGATAGGTCTCATTTCCATATTAGATTTTTCAGCTTCAGGAATAGGATAAGCATTAATATCAATTATTCTATCTAGATTTTCAACAGCAGTATGTACAACAGCTCTCAACAATTGAATATCAAAATCGGGTCTTATAAATTCTACAAATTTTTCAAAACCACCTATTCTTTGTTGATTAATAAAAACTTGAGGTACAGTATTAACTTCATATTTTTCATAAAACACTTTTCGTAATTCGTCATCATCTAAATCAACATACTCGTATTTATCAACACCCAAACGTTCATTTAACATAGCTTTAACAATTTTACAACTAGCACATGCGGTTTTTCCATAAACGGTTATTTGAAATTTTGATAAATCCCTTTCTTTTAGCATATTTTGTAAATTAATTGAAGCCAGATTACAACACGCGGTATTATCAGCGTCAGAGTACTCTGTAATTTCTGCACAATTTCCAAGTAAAACACCTTCAAACATCCCTTTACCTTCTAATGGTTCAGTAAAACAATAAGTGTTATCTTTTCTACCATTGTTTGTAACAGAAATAACTTTTACAAATTGCATAGCATCTCTTTGTGGTTCAAAGATAGATATATTTAATCTTCTACAATTTAATCCTAAATTTAATAATTTTTGAGTATTAATTGAAGTTATAAGTAATCTATATAATTCCTTACAATCATACTCTTTCATTCCCTCATTTCCATCAGGCATTAATCTTTTACACGCATCTCTATTTTTTGTAACTTTACTATGAACTCCTAAAGTTTGAAGCATTAGCATAATATTAATTAAATAATTTTTATGAATACTTGTAATTTGAAGAGATTCATTAGTTCCATTTCTTGCAACAGAACCATCACCATCTAAAACTCCGGATAACCATTCTATTTTTGATTTTAAAGAATAATTTTCATTTGGTACTGTAAATTTTTCAGGAATTGTATGTGGAATCATAATATTTATAGTTCCATTAGCAGTCTCTTCATATGATGAAGTTCTTACTTCTAAAAAATCTATAAGTTCTTTTTTCTCTCCATATAAAGTTATTCTGGGAGATTTTTCATAAGGTCCGTATTGATTATATTGATAAGTTCCATCTGAACAGAAAAATCCATGAGTATAAGCATGCGGAAAATCTATATCATTTTCATTATTGATTATAGGAAGTTCATGTTTAATTAATTTCATTTCAGGTTCTAATTGTTGAGCTTCTACAATTATTGGTTTGGAATATTGTGCTGGTCTACTCCCTGTTTCAATATAGAATTTATGATATTTGGTACAGTTAATAATTGAACCGTTTGATAATTTTACTTTTAATAGTTCTTGATTAGTTCCCGTTTGCCTAACTGTAGTTTCAGACCATTTATTTCCATTCCATACATTAACCTTTTTATCTTTTAATTCAGAAATAACTTGATAACCATTAGAAGTTAAAATTCGAGTTTCAGGAGCTACGCAAAGGTTACTAGAACGTACAATACCTCGATTAATTTGATTACTTTTATAATTAACAGAGTCTTTATAAAGCATATACGGCATTCCAGTCTCCATTTGGCTTATAAGAATAGCAGACCACAGTTTTCGTGCAGGAATCTGTTCTCTGAATTGACCTTCTTGTTCATACTCTTCATAAAGTTCATTAAATTCTTCTCCAAATTTATCATTAAGTTCAGGACATTCATCAGGACACATAAGAGACCAAACACCGTTCTCTTCCACGCGTTTCATAAAAAGATCGGGAATCCATAAAGCGTAAAACAGATCTCGTGCACGTTCAAGATCGTTACCATGATTTTTCTTAGCATCTAGAAAGGCAAATATATCAGCATGCCACGGCTCCAAGTACAACGCGAACGAACCATTGCGCCGTCCACTCTGATTAATATACCTAGCAGTTTCATTATAAACTTTTAACATAGGTAAAATCCCGTCAGCGTAACCTCCAGTTTTTCGAATATATGAGCCGTCAGATCGAATATTGGAAATATGAACACCTATTCCACCAGCCCATTTGGAAATTTTTGCACAATCAGTAATATTCTTATAGATACCTTCGAGAGAATCTTCAGTTCCACTTAAAAAGCAGCTCAGCATGTTACCATTAGAAGTACCAGAATGAAATAAAGTAGGAGTAGCATGAGTGAAATATTTCAAACTCATAAGATCGTAAGTGTTTTTAACTCTCACAAAATCATCTTCCCAAATTCCCAAAGCCACTCTCATCCACATATATTGAGGAGTTTCAACTATATGATTATCTGTTTTCATAAGGTACGAGCGTTCTAGAGTTTTAAAACCGAAATAATCAAACAAATAATCACGATCAGCAACGATTATAGAATTAATCTCTTCCCAATGAGCGTTTATGATTTCATAAAGATCTTCAGAAATAAGAGGTGCAGGTTCTCCATGAATATCTCTGTTATTGTAAAGTTTTTTCATAGCATCGCAGAAATTTAAAATACCACTTGCTCGAACATTTTTACGATGATTATCTACAATTATTCGTGATCCTAATTCTGCCCAGTCAGGATGATCCAAAGACCAATTCATACAGATTTGTGATGTGACTTCATCTAACTGACTGGAAGTAATACCATCTTTAATAGATTCACAAACTTTCATAGCAACTTTAACGGCATCTAAAATTTCAGATTCAAAACCAAGTAATTCAATTTGACGTTGAATGCGTTCAGTAATTTTATCTAATCTAACTTCTTCATAAATTCCTGATCTTTTTAAAATTCTCATTTTATAATTTGGTTAATTGTCAATTGTTAATTGTTAATTATTATCTAATATATTTTTTTAAATCAAAATTTTCATTCCAAACTTATTGCGTACATTTGTTTGAATTTCATATACTGTATACTGTAACCTTTTCCAATTAAAAAACTCAAAATATACTCTTTAAATTTATAATCTTCAAAATTAAAAGTAATTACCTTTTTATTTTCTTTAAATGTTTGTTCTAAAGCAGGTATAAACGTTTCATAAAATTTTCGAAATTCAATAAATTTTTCAATTTCATCTGTTTTAGGAATTCTTTCTAAGTCCATTTAATAATTAATTATTTATTAATTACTAAATTATTTTTTTAATCAAAGAAAACGAATTTATTAACAATCTGTTGTAATTGTTTTTCAGATAAAGTTTCAAAATATTTTCTAAAACAGTCTTCTAACTTTTGTTCTGCTTCATTGTCTGAACTACAGTCTTTGCAAAACGTAAAGAATAGAAGAATAATATCAAAACTACTAGG
>JBFKKL010000075.1:0-4446 GCA_041631255.1 Candidatus Woesearchaeota archaeon
AAGAGGAAGAGATTAATTTATTTTTTTATTCACTTTTTAACAAGTGTAACTCTCATCACACTTTTCCCAATTAAAACTACTTTATAAATTAAAATAACTTAACTACCTCTATGGAAACCAACTTAATATTCAGACAACTCTTCGATAAAGAAACTGGAACATACACTTATGTTCTAGCAGATAAAGAGACAAAAGAAGCAGTAATTATTGACAGTGTTAAAAAACACTCTGAACTGTACTTAAATTTGTTTAAAGAGTTAGATATAAATTTGAAATATATTATAGACACCCATATTCACGCAGACCATATAACCGCAGCAGCAAGTTTAAAAGAAAAAACAGGCGCAAAAATTGTTTTAGGAGAAAAAACAGGTATTAAAGAAGCAGACATTCTTCTAAAAGAAGGAGAAAGTTTAGAATTTGGTGAATTTAAAATAAAAGCAATTCCAACGCCAGGACACACAAATGGTTGTACAACTTATTTGGTAAATAATATGCTATTCACAGGAGATACACTTTTGTATAGATCTTCTGGAAGAGTTGATTTTCAAGAAGGAAGTGCTGAGAAACTTTATGAATCACTCCAAAAACTATTCAAATTTGATGATGAAACATTAGTTTATCCAGGACACAATTATGAAGGATTCACTTTATCAACTATTGGAGAAGAAAAAAAGTTTAACAAGTTTATAGGAGGAGATATTTCAAAAGAGGAATTTATTGTGAAAGTTAACTCAAGAGGACTTCCACTTCCTAAATATATGGACATAGCAGTTCCTGCAAACACACATTTAGGAAAAGAGGAAAAATAAAATGAAAAATATAATTTCAGTTGAGGAAGCAAAGAAAATTTATGACTCAAAAAAAGCAGTTATAATTGATGTAAGAAGTCCTGCAGAATTTGAATCAGTTCATATTAAGGGAGCAATTAATATCCCCGCAGATAAGATTCAAGAAATAATTAAGGAAATTGAAAAAGTAAAAAAAGATATTTTATTTATTTGTAAGTCAGGAAATAGGTCAAATATAGCTTGTTCATTTGTATCTCATTTAGAACACTCAAAATCAATTGCAGGAGGCATTCAAGCATGGCAAGATGAAGGTTATCCAGTTATCAAAGGAAAACAAAAATGGGACATAGAAAGACAAGTAAGATTTACAGCAGGCCTTCTAGTTACAATAGGAATAATATTAGGATATTTCCTAACGCCCTATTTTTATCTCTTAAGTTTATTTGTAGGATTAGGGTTAGTGTTTGCAAGTGTAACTAATACTTGCGCTATGGGAATGCTAATAATGAAATTACCCTATAATAAATCTTCATATAGTTTAGAAAAAGAAGTAAAAAAACTTTAAAAATAGAAAATATCTAAAGCCTTTATGATTTTAGAAAAACTCACGTATAAGAAACTTCTAACACAACATCTAAACATACTTTCATCACTTCAATATGATTCAGGACTCTTTGCAGCATCAAGTAAAAAAGTAGGAACTGGTTACGACAAATCTTGGATTAGAGATAATTTTTATGAGTGCCTAGCATTTCAAGTAATTGGAGATTGGGAAACTGTTGAGAAAACATACACAGCACTTTTAGAAATATTTCTTAAACACGAATATAAAATTGATTCAGCAATTGAGAATAAACCCCAACATAAACACGAATACATTCATGCAAGATACCACCCTGAAACATTTGACGAATTCTGGGAAGATTGGGGAAATAAACAAAATGATGCTGTTGGAGCAATACTTTTTGGAATAGGGACTTTAGAACACCATCATAAAAAAAGTGTTTTGAAAAATGATGATCAAAAAAGAATCATAAATAAATTAATCAAATATTTAGAGAGTATTCAATATTGGCATGACAAAGATAATGGGGTTTGGGAAGAAGATGAGGAAGTTCACACTTCATCTCTAGGAGCATGTATTGCAGGCCTTTTACTCATAAGAGAAGTTCAAGGAATTGAAGTTCCAGATTACTTAGTTGAAAGTGGACTTAATGCAATAAACGATTTACTTCCAAGAGAATCTGATAAGAAATATGTAGACTTAGCCCAGTTATCATTAATATACCCATACAATATTGTAACACCTGAACAAAAAAAGCAGATAATCAGAAATGTTGAATATCATCTCGAAAGAGAAAGAGGAGTTATTAGATATAAAAATGATTATTATTATAATAAAAATCCTGATGGGTATAGTGAAGAAGCTGAATGGACAATGGGACTTGCTTGGCTTGCAATAATTTATGAACTTGATGGAGATAAAAAAAAAGCAAAAGAATTAGTTGACAGATTAATTGATTTAGACACAAAAGAAGGACTTCCTGAACTTTACTTTTCAAACTCAGAAGAGTTTAATGAAAATACACCACTAGGATGGTCAGAATCACTTTTTATTATTGCATTATATAATTTAAGAGAAAAGCATACAAAAGCACTCTGAATATAAAAAAGATATAATAAATGTTTATAAACTCATTAATTAAAAAAATAGTATGAATAAAAAAGCAGTTCATCCAGTTGTAGCTGTTGCATTACTATTAGTAATTTCAGTATTGGGAGTAGTTGGATTTCAGCAATGGTATAATAATTACCAATCTAGTTTACAAACTCAAGCTGAAACTCAAGGTTCTAATTCAATACAAACTAGAATTCAAGATGTAATAGGAAACCAATTATATTTTTCAAATGGACATGAAGATTTGACGATTATTGACATTAAAGTCAATGGCTCTTCTTGTGGAGGCGATGGAAATTACAATTCGGGCCTACAAACAATTAGTTTAGATTATTGTACTTCAAGTATCCCCTCAGGAAGTGTTGAAATAGTAGTAATAACTAATCAAGGAGTTTTTTCTTCCGAACAATATTTTAACAAGCCAATTAACACTTCAGGTTCTAGTTCTAATGCTAGTTTAATATGGAATAGGACATTTGATTATTCTGGTGCATATGATTCAGGAAATTCACTTAGTATTGACTCATCCGACAATGTTATTGTAACAGGATCATTTAGACTTGTTATTACAAATTATATAGGAGTTTTAAAATATGATTCAGATGGAAACTTACTTTGGAACAAAACATTCACAACAGGAAGTGGGAATGCTGAAGGTTCAGGAGTTATAACTGATTCTTCAGATAATATTTATGTTACAGGTTATGTAACAAATTCAAATGAAGATATATTTACTATGAAACTTGACAGCTCAGGAAATCAGATTTGGAATGCAACTTTTGATGGAGGTACAGACCACGATAGAGGAGAGGGAATTAAACTTGATTCATCAAATAATGTAATTGTTACAGGTTTTCAAGGGTCAGGAGCAGACGACAAATCTATAATTATTAAATATAACAATAGTGGGTCACAAATTTGGAATATAACACAGAATTTTGCATCAGGAGCCGAAAGAGGAACAGAATTATATTTAGATTCATCAGACAATATCTTCGTTACTGGATTTGGAGTTAGTGGATCAACAAGAGGTCTAATTTCTAAATTCGACTCATCAGGAAATCTTCTTTGGAATACAACATATGTTAATGGTAGCAGCTCAAATCTGTATGATAATGTTTTGGATTCATCAAGCAATCTATATTCAGTTGGCTATACTAATTACGGAGGAAATTATGTGGGAGTACTAATGAAGCATAATTCTAATGGAGAGTTACAGTGGATAAAGAACTATAACACAAGTGGAAGTGATGATAATATATATGGAATTACAATAGATGGAGGAGATAATCTTTATGTGACAGGATCTATAGGAGATGGGACCTACAATAATATCTCTGTAATTAAATTCGACTCATCAGGAACTGAACTTTGGAATTATACTTATGGAAATTCTTTGGGTTATGATGATGGATATGAAATTGCACTTGATTCTTTAAATAAAGTTTATGTCACTGGCGATTTTGATAATGGAAACTCTCCAGTTATTACTTTAAAATTAAATCAAAATTAATAATTATTATCACATTCATGACTAACTCTAATTGATTCTATAACTCTAAAAGGTAATCTAGAAACTTCCCCTACAGCATAATTTGTATTATCGTCAACACTTCTAACTCCTACAATTGAAGAACCTTGATAACCTATCAAATATAAAGGAAACCTATCTTTAGCACCAGATAACGGATGTTCAGTTGTTACTACCTCAACAAGTTTATTAAAATTAATCCTGTCTTCAAGAACTAAATGTTCTCTATCCTCCTCAAATCTGTTCAAAAGTAGAAAACCTCCATTATTAATTGTAGGAATTTTAACAACATCTTTCATACAAACATTAATCAAAGTTAATTTATTAAGTTAACTTCCGCAAATAATCGCTTATTTTATAAATAAATAAAACATTAATTTTTAACATGATAAAAAAAATATTTACAGTATTAGCTATACTTTTATTATCAATAATTTTAGTTGGAT
>JBFKKL010000076.1:0-4344 GCA_041631255.1 Candidatus Woesearchaeota archaeon
AACGAATCTCCTGACACTAGTCACTACTTAAAACGATTAAATGAACATAGGGGGTGCGGAGTTGAAATATATTATAAAAATTGAAACAACAAGAGTGCTAAAAAACGAAAGAGAGTTTGATTGGTATATGGAAGATTTAATGAAAGCGGGAATACCTATAAATAAAAAAGATTTACTTATTTACGGTGAGTATAGATTTGAGAATAAGAGTTGTGAAGAAGACGTTGCAACTGTTTATAAATTAAATCGGGAACCCGAAGAAACGGTTTAAACAAATATTGAGCGAGAGTAATCACCGCAAAGGGGGCTAAAGTGAAATACAGACTATTGTTGGACTATCACAAGGAGATCGGGGAATGAACATACTATATCCATTTTTACAAATCATCGGAATAATAGTAGCGTTGCACTTATGGGGCAATCACAAGAGGAAGATGGGGTATAACGACGGCTTTCAAGCGGGCAAAAACAAAGGGGGCGGGGAATGAGTGAACATTGTCCAGTGTGCGGAGGTTTAGTTAAGATTGAGGGAAAAACTACAATGAGTTTAACTCCAGATTATTCTGAGATTATGAAAGAACAGCAGAAAGAGTTTGTTGAGGAATTAAAAGGCATTCTGACGGTGGATAATGAAAAAGAAGTTAAAGGTTTAATCAACAAATACAGTCAGGGGTGGAGAATGAGTGAATACATAGATAAGAAGCAGAAAGAATTTAGGAATATATTTATGGACAAAGATTTTGATGTTTGGTTAGAAAATACAGAGCCTCTAGAAGTTTTAGAATTTATCCGCACCGCATTGGAAGAACAGGAAAAGGCTTTGAGGTTGAAACATGGGGCAATTGTATCAAGATTAGAAGGGGTTGTTCCTTCAAACATAGATTTAGATAAAATAGCCAAAGCCATAATAAAATTCCAGTCAGGGGGTGAGTAAATGAAAAAGGCGATTTGCATACTAATTGGAAGTTTTTTAATTGCAGGATGTTGCACAAGCAGACCAGAGCCAGGTGTATACTTTTACACGGTCGACCGCAAAGCTGAATGGAACACAATGTATAATCAAGACGGGATTCCAATTAGTTTAAACTATGAGAATGAAGACCATTGGGAACAAAAGGAAAATATGGATCATCATCCGATAGTAGACGGCGATGATATATTTTACATGGGAGAAAAAGTTAAATGAATATTTTGTTATGGTTTTTAATAGGTTTAATAGCAACTTTTGTGAGTTTTACTTTATTTTGGATAATTACAGATTATATTGAAACTCGACGTTTTATAAAAGATCAAAGAAAACACTACCAACATGGTGATATGAAAGGGAAAAAATGAAATGGCTTTTATTGATTAGTATATTAACTAATGGAGCAACTGATTATAAGTTTATGTTGTTTGATACAGAAGAAGATTGTAAAAATACTGGAATATATTATGAATTAACTGTTGAAGAAGAAAGATTTAGTTGGGGATGTTTTGAAGTTCAAGAATTGGAGGAATGATGAAAATAGTTAGAAATAATTCTTTTACTCCAATGGGTTGGCATAGACCTAAATATATGAGACGTGAAAAATGGCTTAAAAAAATGAGTCTTATATTAAACCAAGAACCAGACCCAAAAAAAACATTGGATGAAAATATTTCTATTTTCCAAAATAGATTGTTAAGAGAGGATTTAGAAAAGGTTTGGAAATCTTTTAAAACATTAGATTGGAGAAATGGGAGAATTGAATGAAAAAACAAAATAGAGAGAGAATCAAAGATACATATGAAGAAGCTATTAAACCATTTGATAACAAAGATAGAGATCCCATTTCTGAAAAAGAAGCCAAAGAAATAGAATGGTATGCAATTATTATTTCTTCTACAATTTTGATTGGCACATTTAGCACGCTTATTCTGTTTATATATGTATTAATAAAATTAATTAATTATATTAAATAGGAGATGATATGGGATTAGATGATATTTATCGCGAACAAAAAGTTTGTGAAGAAATTAATAAAGCACATATCGAAAGAGAAAGAAATTACAACACTGGTCAATGCCCAATATGTAAACAAATAACAAACATATCAAGGGAGACGGGAAAATGTCCAAAATGCAAAAAAAAAGGGGAGGAGAATTTATGTTAACAGCCGAATACACTAAAACATTGATGAAATCAGCCGAGAAAGCGGTTGAAGAAGCTAGATTAACATTAAAAGATACGCAAGATACATATAAAAAAGCTACATGGGTATTAAATCATATAAAGAGCAATAATCCTAAGATTTTTCAAAAAGCTTTGGATGAATATGACAAAGAACATGTAGGAGGAATATATGAATAAACAATCTTTAACAATGACAAATTCATACGCTGCAGGCAATGAAGAAGGTTTTTACCAAGGATGTGATTATATTATGCATAAATTGGAAAAAGCAGTTGAAAGCAATAAAGATGCTTGGGCTATTGGAGTAACACTTATGAGATTCTGTTATGAATACAGAGGCATATGGTCAGGACAATATAAATATTTTCCAGAAAATCAGAAAAAGGAGTCCGAAAATGAAAGGAAAAGTTGAAACTACAATACCACAAAGAGTCTATGAAAATCTTAAAATCACATATTTATTTGAAAACACCAAAGAACGTGAATTAGCTATTGATCAAGCAATTACAGATTGTGTTACATATAATTCTGCTGTTTGTAAGAAATATGTTGAAACATATCCAGATGGAGAGGAATAATACCCCTAGAATCGCCATAATGGGGTCTAGAATCAACGATTATAAAAAAGACATATCCTGATAAGGATAAAAGAAGGGATTTTATGAAAGATGAACGATATAACTTTAAAAAGCTTTTAAAAGAGATGGAAAAAAATGGAAAAGAAGAAGAAATCCAGATTATTAAAGGAAAACCCGAAAGTGTTTTTAAATATCTGCTTAAAATTTTAGATGATAAGCAGGCAGAGGCTTTAGAAACAAAATTTAATAAATTAATTGAATGTTTAGAGAATGAAAATGTTGTTTATGAGGAAATAGGGGATTTGGTATCTGAATTAGTAGATGATATTCCTATAGAAATTTTAAAAGAATTAGCAGAAACTACAAAAATAGAAGAAATAAAGACTCAAATATTTTCATTATACATGGCGCTTTTAGGTTATTTATACACAGATAATAAAATTACACTTAACAGAAAGGATGATCAAAATGGGTGAATTAGGGAAATGGGCAAAAAAAGGCAAAAAATTCTTGACTTGTCAGGATAATGAAACAATCCAAGGCAAATTTACAGGTGCAAAAATTATACCTAGTAATTTTGATCCAACAAAAGAAACTATTGCTTATACAATTGATGAAAAACAATTTAATTGTTCTAATAAAGGACTAGCAAGTCAAATGGATCTAGTGCCGCTTGGTAGTGTAGTTCATATTACCAGAAAAGGCACAGGGGTTAAAACATCATATTCAGTAGAAGTTGTAGGATAAAGGAGGCAATATGCTTTTAAGTGATACATTTTTATTTGGTAAATTCAAAGGTAAAACATTAGAAGAAACACTAGCTACTGAAGAAGGTCAAAATTGGCTTTGGTGGTATGTTGATACACCTGATAATCCTAATGATAAATGGTGTAAAAGAAATATGGAACAGAAAAAGGTTATTAAACGTAAACTGGAAAAATTAGATAATCCTAAAATTGAACCTCATGAGCTTCAATCTCATATGTTTATAGCAGGTGAATTGGAAGATTTAAAAGCTAGAGTTGTCGCGTTGGAAACTAAAGCAGGCATTGTTAATATGAAAGAAGTTAAAAAAAATCTCAATGATGGGTGGGAATAATGCATTATTTAGGTATTGATCCTGGTCTAAATGGCTCTCTTACATTAATAGATAACAATAAGACTATTGTAAAAGTTGACAAGATACCTACAGTTAAAATAAAAAAGAATGAATATGACATAGCTGCATTATTCTTTTATTTATCAAATATAAAATACGCTTATCCTTCTCTCTTTTGTGTCGTTGAAAAAGCACAGGCTATGCCTCAACAAGGTGTAACATCAATGTTTAAAATAGGCATGGGCTATGGAATACTACTTGGGTTACTTACATCTTTGTCAATTCCACACAGTGAAGTGCATCCTAGAGTTTGGACAACTAAGCTTTTCAAAGGCACAGGAGGGAAGGGTAAACAACGCGCGTATTTAGTAGCCCGCAAATTGTTCCCTGAATGGGAGCCTAAATTCAAATATCAATATGAATGGGCTGATTCAATATTAATAGCTGAATATGCAAGAAGAATTTATAAAGAAAATGCCTAGCAGCTGTCCCAGGTCGAAACGGATAACCTG
>JBFKKL010000077.1:0-4222 GCA_041631255.1 Candidatus Woesearchaeota archaeon
AGATGATAAGCTATTATCTGAAGTTGAAAGCCTAATAATTCCTGCATCTTCAACTTTTGTTTCTTTAAAACTTTGAAGAGAATCATTGTCTACTGATTTATTTACAATAGTTAGTGAAATTCCTCTTTCAACTGCTATAGGATCACCATGAATCACATGAAATGTTAAATTATTTTGTGATGCTAAATTGTTTAAATCGGCGTAAATTAAAGCAAACACTCCTGCAAAAATTAATACTATTAATAGTATAAATGTAATAATTGCAAAAACTAATTTCTTGATAAATTTGAAAATTAGATAAACAACAACTAAAAATACAATTATGAATATTAGTAATTCTGACATAAGAGAGTTTTATTTAATTTATTTATATATATTTGTTGTTTCTTAACTACAAGAAACCTGTTCCTGACCAACTTCCTCTTGGTTGTCCTTGGGGTGGGCCTTGATGCCTGAATGTTGAATAGCCCATACCATATTGTGAATACTGTGGCCTTGTGTTGTATTGTCTTTTAACTTCCATCCAATCTGAAACATTCTTTCCTCCAATGAATTCACCTTCTGACTGTTGTAGTCTATACCCAATACCACCTTTCGAATCTTTGTCAGCAAAAAGTGAGGGATTAAATATTTCAAAAGCGTTTAGAAGGTGCATATTGTTTGAACCTCCTCTTCCTCCAGCTTCAACAATTAAAGCTTCGCTTACATAGGGTTTTCCAGTTTTCGGATTAATTTTTCTTAACCTTCTTCTCAAATCATGTATATCTAAAATTCCTTGACCCAATAAATTATGATCATCATCTTTTGCTTGAGTGTCATTAAAGTGGATATGCTTCACAAGCCCTTCTTTTACCATCTCCTCAGCTTGAGTATTAAGCCAAGTATTGAATCTTGCAATTCTTTCATCTTCACTCTCGTCACCTTCTCTTTTGAAATGTTTAAGCCATGTTCCTGCATGAGCATTATCAAAAGTTCCCGCCACATGTCTTTTAGCTAGTTCAACTGCTTTTTCTTTTGAATCAATTTTAATCCCTGTTTCTTTCTCATAATCTTCTCTAAGTTTTTTATACTCAGGTTCATCACTTAGAATCTTTTTAGCAAATTCTTGTTGAGCCATTCTTAAAGTCCCTTTATATTCCTCAAGAGAAGACAATGACCCATAACCTGGGAGCATATTTTCTGGAGCCAAATAAAGTGGCCTTTCAATTAAATCAATATCCTTGTAATCTTTTGACCCAACTAATCTTTTGAGCTTATATTTTTCTTCTAAAATTTTATTTTGAATTTGGTTTCTTTTAGCATTATCTGTTTCTTTATCAAATTCTTTTTGGAGTTTCTTTACATTTTTGTTTATTTCGTCTGCTTTTTGCCCTCCAACTTTTGCTTTTTGTTTCATATCAAGTTGATATCTTAAAGCTTTAACTCCAAGTTCTCCCATAGCTGTTGTATTCTTTTTAAATGTCTCATCTGTAATTGCTTTAATTTCGTGTGATTGCTCTTTTAATTTTTTAATTTGTTCATTAGTTTGAGAAATTATTTCATCATATTTTTCAACTTTTTGATATTCAAGTTGGCCCATTTTAGCCATTAAATTGTACCTTCTCCTTTCAAGACCCCCCGTTTTTTCAGTTAATTCATTATACCTTTCTATATCTTGTTTAGTTAATGATTCCTCTCCTTCTCTTTGAGCTTTTTGTACAATTGATTGAATCTCTTCTTTCTCACTTGTGGATAAGTCTCCTCCTTGGAGCTTTCCCCTTAGCTCTTGAAGTTTTTTCTCATCTCCTTTTTCACTTGCTTTTTTAAGCTCACTTATAATTTCTCTTTCTTTTCTTCTAATATCTTTAATCTCTTCCAAATAATTCTTATTTGCTTCATAAGTTACTCCCAAATCTTCTTTTTGTAAATTTAGAAGTTCAATTTGATTCTCTAAAAATTTCTTTTGAAACTCTTTGTCTGCTTGAGCCTGCAGAAAATTATTTTTTTCAAATATTTTTTCATAAGATAAAACTAATTTGTTTTTTAATTTCTTAAATTCATTTTCTGAGATATCTTTTTGATATTCGCTTGGAAGGCCATTTGTAAATACTGCATTTAATTTCTGATAATCGTCAATACTTAATCCAACATCTAAATCCACTCCCAACTTTTTAATTGTGTTTTTTTCATCTTTTGTTAAACCTTTACCATTTTCTGATTTTAAAACATCAAAATCAACAAGTTCTCTTTCACGACTTGCAGCAGAGATTTTATTTCCTACAACGATTAATGGGTCAAAATCAGGAGAGACTTTTGTTTTCTCTAAATTAGTTGAAACGAAATATTCTTCCCAAGCCTCTCTTCCCGTCTCTTTTGCTTTATTAACATAGTAGTTGTATCTTTCCCTGTCGCTTTTGTCCCCATTTTTTAAACCTTTAAAATATGCTCTAACTTCTTTTTCTTGATCTATATTATCAACAAATCTTCTCTTTAGAGGGTCTATATTAAAATATTCTTTTTGAAGAGTTTCATATTCTTTCGGATTGTTTTTTTTTAACCAATCTAGATATTCTTTTGATATGTTTAATTCACCACGACTCGTTGGAATTGGATCACCTTGTATGTGAAAAACTACTGCCCCACCTTTTGAAACTTCTGATGCGAATTTTAGTGTCTCATCAATTTCTTTAATACTTGTTGCCCTATCAGCTTCATTGAAACCACCTTGATTAAGGCCTGAAAAAGATACAACATCAAAACTTCCGTGAACGCTTAAAGTTTGTTTATTTAATTTAGCAAGTTGCATAATTGTTCTTCTTTGTTCAAAACCGTATTTATCTGGAACATCTTGAACGTTAAACTGACCTTTCCCACGACTTGCAAGGTGAAGTTCTACGTGTTTTACTCCTTGTCTTACTTTTGCCTGAAGTTCTGTTAATTGGTTTTGACCCGGAACTGTTGTTGTTCCAAAAGATCCTAAAGACTCTCTAAACTCCTTCGGGTCGTGTTGATCAATGTCAGTAGAATAAGATCTTTTTGCCATTTTATTTATACAGTTTTAAAGAAAAAGAAGTATTTAAATATATCTTAGAACAAAAAGTGAAAAATTTAGAGTCTATTTTTCTTTTGGTATTCTTCAGACTCTTTTTTAAGGTGAGCTGCTGCCTTGAATTCTTTTCCAATTTTGGAAATTCTTGATACTTTGGAAAGTCTAGCTGCTCCAGTTAATTTAGTCACCCTGAACCATTTTAAGATTGCAAATTTTGAAGCTCCTTGAACATCTGCTGCCCATCCCAGACCTAATGCAATTAATTCAAAAGGAATAGTTGCTAAAACATCTAACCAATAGTGTTTGAAAAATTCACTCCAAGAAGCACTTTCATGCCTTAATCTGATTAGATCTACTACGAAAATTACAAGAACAACTACACTTACCCATAGATAAATCTCATTGATTTTCACTGGGTCAATTCCAGTTTTACCTGATAAACCTAAAATTTCTAAGATTAGAAAAATAGTTACCACGAAAACTGCCAGAAAAACAAGAAAGTCAAGAACCATTCCTTGCTTTGTTTTTTCTTCTACAAAATACTCGTCCATAGCGATTTCTTAAAAGTTAGTAATATATATCTTGCTTACCACTTTTAAGTCATATCTTTAATAATAACCTCTTGAAACAAGTTCTGAACAACTAGTGTCATAAAATTCAGTATAGGGGTAAGCTGGAGGGTATGCGTGCTTAAAATCTAAAACATTGTATGCTCCAGTAATACACCAGTCAAGTAAAAAATTATAATAATTTTCTTGTGTTTGGGTTGAAGTAATATTTGAAATGTTGAACAAAGTGATATTGTCATACGAAATTCCTCTTATATAATAATCAAAGAACTGTTTTGAAGAATAAGAAATGTTATCTGAATAAGTTGTCGTATTAAATCCATATTTATTTGGATTTATAAGATTGATGAAGTTACAACACCCTTTTTCAAGACCTTCAAAATTGTTGTATTGATTTCTTACTTCTTGAGCTGATAAACTTCTACCATATATCTTAATTTCATCTATTTCTCCTTTGAACGAATTAGGTACCCTTAAGGATTTGAAATCAACTGTTAAAGAACTATCATTAATAGAAGTTATCAAATTTTTATTTAGATATACTCTTAAATTTGGTTCCTCATAGGTGTAAACTAAGTGGTTTGAACCTCCAAATAAGTCAGTGAGATTTAAGTTTAAAGTATCC
>JBFKKL010000078.1:0-4036 GCA_041631255.1 Candidatus Woesearchaeota archaeon
TCCTGATTTTTGGGCAATTTTTTTTAATTTTTTACATTCAGAACCATAATCAGGGACATAAAATATTGGAGGCCTATCAGGAGCACTTTTATTCTCTAGTGATAAATACATTAGGGTAGAGAATCTTTTGAAATATAAATACTTTTCTATTCTTCTTCTTGCTCTTCTTCTAATCTCTTTTTCCTTGAAGTCATCAAGATTCTCAAGCAAGCAGCATAAGCAGGCCTTGTAATAAATACTCCTACAGTTACACCAACTATAATCATAAATGCAAATCCTTTAACTAAACTAAGTCCTGCAAAATACAAAGGAACCATTGCCGCAAGTGTTGTTAAATATGCAATCAGAATAATTGCAAGAGCTGCTTTAATTTTATTTCTTGAAGATAATCTTTTCTTACGTTTTCTAAAATATTCGTCCGTAATAATAATTTGATCATCAACTCCTGTTCCAATTGCCGCTATAAGTCCTCCAATTGCAACTAAATCAATTGATAATCTCAAGAATGCTGCTGCTCCAAAAACAATAATAATTTCAGCAATTAAAGCCAAAAATATTAAAATAAATATTGCTGGATGCCTATACCTAATTGCAACAACTGAGGCCACAATTATCAAAGAAATTAGCCCAACTAAAACTGCATTATCAAGTAATTTCTCCCCAAGAGTCGACGTAATTGAATAAGATTGCACAACTTCAAGTTCAGAAGGTAAACTTTGAGTTTTCAAAATAGTTTGTAAAAACTTCATTTCTTGTTGAGCCGATCTAATTGCTGCATCCTGAGTTGAAGCTACATTTCCTGAAACAGAAATTTGAGGTGAAGAAATTTTATTATATTTAAAAGCTGATGAAATACTAAGCGAAGTAATGTTTTTCCCATCTAAAATAAATGTGATCTCTTCTGACAATTGTCCTCCTATAACATCCAAATCTTTACTAACATCAAAAAACTGGTCAGTTCCTTCACCGTCAATATCAATTACAAATGAGAATGTACAAATTGTCCCTCCTGAGCTTGGTGAACAACCTTCAAGTCTTGCATTTTGAGGATCGTTATGAACTTGAACAACATTATCTCCAGTAAACACAGTCTTATTTCCAATTCTTGCTTCAAACTCTCCTTGACGACTTATAAGTTCATAAATGTCATTTTTATTTGAAGAAATGCTTTCAACAATTACAAATTTATCTTCTGAAAAAGCATCTTCTATTTTGTTAACTTTAGTTCCTGAAGCGCCGTAAACATCAAGCCTTGATTGCAGAGTATCGACTAACAAATCAAAATCTTCATCACTTAAATCTTGCTCAGGTTTCAAAATTAATCTTGAACCTCCTTCAAGTTCAATCCCTAATCTAATATTAGATGAAGGGGCCTCTCTAACTGAAAAACCAATCACATCACTAACTTCAGTTTGATTATTTAATACAGGAATTTCAATCTTATAACCTGAAGGATTTTTATCTGTTCTAAGAATAACTGTGGAATTTTCTTCCACATTTGAAAGTAAAGCGTAGAAATCTTCAACTGATTTTACTAGTTTATTATTTATAGAATGAATTTCTTCAAAATCTTTAGGATTAATTTGTGCATCAAATAAAAGTCCAGAATTCTCTGCAGGAGATGCTGGAGTTACTCCATTAATTACAACTCCTCCCGAACTACTTCCAGAATAATCAATTGCAACATAGCTCATAAAAAGAAAAAAAATAAGAATCCACACCCTAAAACTTTTCAACATATCGATAATTTTTATTTGAAAACCTTCCTTTTTTTCAGACATATACTTTTAAATTGTAATTTGTTTATAAGAGTTATGCACTCAAAAATTCTTGAAACTAAAAACTATTATGACGGTATTTCATCTGGATATAAAGAACTCTATCACAGTGAGCAAATTGAAAAAATATCTCTAATAGAAGAATTTCTTCCAAGAAAGAAAATAATTCTTGATGCAGGTTCTGGAGATGGAATATTAAATAATTTTCTTGAACATTCTACTATAATCTCATTAGATTTAAGTTTTGAACTTTTAAAACTAAACTCCAATAAAAATAAAATTAATGGAAATCTCTTAGAACTTCCCCTTCAAAAAAATTCAATAGATTGCATCTGTTCATTTACTGTAATTCAAGACACGCCTGACGTTAAAAAAGTCATTGAAGAATTTTATAGAGTCCTAAAGCATGGAGAAATACTCATTATTAGTTTTCTGAAAATAAGTTCAAAAAGACAAAATATTGAGAAAAATCTTAAAAATTTATTTAAAATTGAAAAAGAATTAGAAGAAATTAAAGACAAGATAATGGTATGTAAAAAAGAATAGGCCTACTCTTTTTTATCTTTCATGAAAGCTTTGGTTTGTAATAATGAAACAACTTCGTCAATGTCCCTATCCATTTTGGCAAAGTGCTCCATAACATATAAGTAAACAACAAATAAAAGAAGTGTTCCCACAATCAAAGCTGTAATCAAAATTTCCTTAGAAATAAATGAATAAACAGCAGACGCCATCGCAATTGCAATGAGAATCACATAAACCACAACAGTTTTTGAAAGAATAAGAGAATATTTCTCTTTATTCAGTTTAGTCTTCTCAACGATTAAGTTAATTACCGCAGAATCTAGAAGTCCAAACTCCTCAGTCTTAGATTTTTTCTGTAACATAGCTCAAAACTCCTGAAATAATTATATATCTATTTCTCACTTTCTTTTAGTGATGAAATCAATAATGTAAATTTAGAAATCTTTTTTAACTCAGAAGAAATTCTTTTGATATACATTACAGTTCCGTAGTATGCCTGGCCCAGCTTTTGTAAAAGCTGGAAGAAAACTTGGTACCTTCAGAACACTTTGCATTATTGCAGTCCCGTAGTGTAGTGGACTATCATTATGGACTCTGGATCCGTAGACCCCAGTTCGAATCTGGGCGGGACTATACTAAAGAATGGGAAGTTATAAAATTCTTTCATATAAAGAAAGGAAAATAAGAGAAAAAGAAACTATAAGAGATCTTGAAGAAATCTGTAATCTGGACTGTATTTCTGTTGAATTCGATGACGATAAACCAATTTATCTCTGTAGATTTCTAACTAAAAGAGTTGAATGTTTGTATCAATCAGCTTACAAAGACAATAACGGAGTTTACAGGTGTGAACACATAGTTCCAGAAGAAGTTACTCTAAACTAATTCAAAACTTCAGCAATTTTTCGAATCATCTCTTCAAACACTTTTTCAATAGCTTGGTTAGCATTAATAACTAAAATAACTCTTTTCTTATCCTTTTCTTTTAATAATTGAATTGCCTTATGTAAATTTCCATAAAGTTCTCTTTGAAACTCTTCTTTCTCAAAACACTCTTCAGTTCCTGCCCTATTAGCTGTCCTCTCAAGAGCAACTTCTACCGGAACATCAAAAACAAGAGTAATATCTGGAACTAAACATCCTTCGCCCTCTCCAAATTTATGCAAGTCATATAACTCGTTAAACTCCATTCCTTGAGTCATCTGATAAGAAAGTGTTGACAAATCATAACGAGAACAAAAAACGTGGGAATGCTTCAAAATATCCTTTATAATTTTTGTATGTTCTTTCCTATCTTCAGTGTAGCCTAAAGTTGCTTCTTCTTTAGAAACATCTCTTTCACGAATAGCTTCAGAAATAGCAATACCATGTTTAGTAATTTTTGTTGGTTCACGAGTAATCCAAACATTAGAATACTTATTTCCAAAAGGGTGATTATCGTCTTCTCTTATTTGTTCAACTAATTTATGTAATTGGGTATCTTTCCCACACCCGTCAAGACCTTCAAAAGTTATGAAATAAGTTTTTTCCATTTATATGTTCAGGAATTAAAGTTTATTTAAAACCTTCGCTTATTTTATAAAAGATAAGTTAGAAAACAAATTATGTCTAAAAATTCCAATATGATTTTAAACCAACAAAGAAATGAACTAACTCTACACAAAACTAGCAAATTCAAGTAAAAATCCACATAATAAAAAAATTCTTTTAGAAATAGGAAAAGACGAATTAAA
>JBFKKL010000079.1:0-4008 GCA_041631255.1 Candidatus Woesearchaeota archaeon
CAATGCTACTATAACTAAAACAACAACTAAAAACAAAACATACTTCCAAACATTTGATTTCTCTTTTGTAACTTTTTTACTTGATGACCAATTCTTCATTATTGTACCTTTTTTACCTTTACTAGTAGTTTTCTCTCTAACTTCAACGTATCTTCCGCCAATGTTTCTTCTTTTTCCCATTCTACTTTGAATATATGATTCTTTATTAATATATCTTCTGAACTCTCCCAATTTGCCCATCTTCTAATTCAACTTTAATTCCTCTGTGATGCACAAGAGATTTAGTGAGTAATCTTTTCACAACACCTTTTGTTATCTTGCCAGTTTTTTGATCTTTTTTTAATACTATTCCAACATGTAATCCAATAGAAATATTTTCTCTTTTAGTTCCTTGCATTATATTTTCAATAACAACTAGCATTTAAACTTTTTTAAACACAAATTATTATAAACAAACTTCTATAGAAATATTCTACATATAGAAAATCCCTCTTTTTATTCTTCATAAAAATTGAAGTCTATCAACGTTTTAATTCTATTAATTTAATAAAATGACTGAATACAGTAATCAAGAAAAAACATATTACAAAGTAAATTGCACAGAATGTGGCTGTGAAACTGAAGTTCCTTTCAAACCAGCAGAAGGCAGACCCGTTTATTGCAGAGATTGTTTCAAGAAAAAGAGGCCAAGTTACTAAAAATGGCATTTCAGAGAAGGCAACAAATGTCAAAAGCAGTATGTAATAGTTGCAGTAGTGAAGATGTTAAAAAAAGAAAAAATAAAACTCATGGTTCAGGTTCTAAAACTAGAGTAAGTTATGTTTGTAATGCTTGCAATTCATCAAATGTTAAAGCTCCACAACAACAGTTTAGAAGAAGATAGTTAAAACATCTTCCTTTATAAATACCAAACTACTCCCTTTTTTTAGATTTACTTAAAATTGCCTAAGAGTTTGGTGTTGATAATTAAAAAATAACATTGCAAATTCTAAATAAATTTAAATAAATCAAAAATTGTTGAAATACAATTTAAACACCAAATTAGTCTTAAAAGACACAATTTTTGGTCATTGGTTGTAAAAAATTTAAAACCAATAAATCACACCGATTTACAAATGAAATTTGAAGATTTGAAATTAAATGATAGTATTTTAAATGCTATAAAAAAGAAAGGATTTGAGTCTCCTAGTGAGATTCAGGCTAAAATTATTCCTGTAGTTTTAGAAGATAAACATGATATTATTGGTGTTTCTCAAACGGGTTCAGGTAAAACAGCAAGTTTTGGTTTACCAATTTTAAATAACATAAGAAAAGGGGGAAGAGCTCCACAAGTAATTATTTTAGCTCCAACAAGAGAACTTGCACTTCAAGTAACTTCAGAAATGCAATCATACTCAAAAGACTTTAATTTTTTAACAGTTTATGGAGGAACTTCAATTGGAAATCAAATTAAGGATTTGAAAAGGGGAGTTGACATTGTAGTTGGAACTCCGGGGAGAGTACTTGATTTAATTGAAAGACGTTCACTTAATTTATCAGAAATTGATTATTTTGTACTTGATGAAGCAGATGAAATGTTAAAAATGGGTTTCATTGAAGATATTGAAATGATTTTCGAAGCAACGCCCCCTACAAGAAGAGTTTTACTCTTTTCTGCAACTATGCCTGAGAAGATCAAAAAACTCTCCAATAAGTACATGAAAGATAGGGTAATTGTTGAAGTTAAGTCAAGAGTAGAAACAAAAGCTAACATAAAACAAAAATTTTATGTTCTAAAAAGAGATGATAAACCTCAAGTACTTGATGATATAATTGAATCAGAAGACTTTTTTTATGGTATTGTTTTTTGTATGACAAAAGCAGATGTAGACAAGCTAACTAAAAACTTGAAAAAGGCAGGTTATGATGCTAACTGCATTCATGGTGATATTGTTCAATCTAAAAGAGAGAGAATATTGAAAGACTTTAGGGAGATGAAAATTAATATTCTGGTTGCAACAGATGTTGCTGCTCGTGGAATTGATGTTAACAATTTAACTCATGTAATTAATTATTCGCTTCCTAAAGATACTGAAACTTATGTTCACAGAATTGGAAGAACTGGTCGTGCTGGTAAATCAGGGACTGCTATCTCATTTATTTCTTCAAAAGAGAAAGGTTTTATGAAAGATATTGCAAGAATCACAAAATCTGATATTGAAAAATGTGAACCTATGGGAAGGGAAGAAGTTGAAAAGAGAAAAAAGGATAATCAAAAAAAGGAGATGACTAAGTTAGTTTCAGAGTCCAAAAGCAATTTTTTAGATGAAGCTAAAGAATTAATTAAAGAATATGGGGCTGAAGAAGCAGTTTCTGCATTGCTTTCTAAATTATATTCAAAAGAAAAAACAGTTGATAAAAAATCAAATGATGATTATGTTAGATTATTTATTGCCCGTGGAAAAGAACATAGATTTGGTAAAAGAGAATTATTTGATTTTCTTGAAAAAGAATCTAGAATTAGAATTGATGGTGAAAGTGTTAAAATTAATGGGAAATTCTCATTCGTGAATGTTCCTGAAAAACAAGCTGAAAAGATTCTTAATGCTTTTGAAAAAAGAGGCGGAAGACCTATTGTTGAAAGAGCAAGTGAAAATTAAAATAAAATAATTTATAATTAACTAATTCTTTTGATATATTATGGACCAATATATTATTCATAAAGCTAAAGATAGAGGTTATTCTGAGTATTCTAATTGGTTAAAATCTTATTTTAGTTTTTCTTTTGCAGACTGATATGAACCAAAAAGAATGGGTTTTGGTACACTAAGAGTAATTAATGATGATTGGATTAAAGCAGATAATGGTTTTGGATTTCACCCTCATCAAGACATGGAGATTATAACTATTATGTTTGAAGGTGAACTTACACATCAAGATTCTATGGGAAATAAAAAAGTAATAAAAATTGATGAAATTCAAAGAATTTCTGCAGGAACTGGAGTTTTATTGTTTTTAATTCATGTTATCATAAATTTCCAAAACTTCATCTAAAGCTTTTTCATATAGTTTTTGAAACTCTTCTCTCCCATTTAAACTGTTTTCAAAAAAATTATATCTTAAATCTTTTTTCCCACTAACTTCTTTGGGCAAAAATCCTGAATCGCAATTACCATCTAAATTAATATCTTGAACGTGTGTTAAAAGAGACCATTTTGTTGTTCCTTCTTCTCTATAAGATATTGAAAGTGCCCCTCCTGTTTGGTTTAATGAAGCCATAATTGTATATCTTTTTTGATTGTTTTTAATAACAACTTCAACTGCTTGATCATTTTCTAAATTGAATGTGTATGAATCATAAATTAGAAGTCCTTTACCTTTTTCAGTTGTTATAATTTTTTCAACTAAGTCTCTTGCTTTTTGAGAGTATTCTACATTAATTCCCAAATTATCTGGGATTGACTTAATAGGGTATTTAATTTCTTCAGCATTGATATTATTTTGCAGACCTATTGTTAAAAGAAGTCCTGTTAGAGTTTTTTTAATCATTTTAAAAGATTTTAATTAATAAAAAATAAAGTAATACATATTGTCAGAATTTGAATCAAACTTAACTGTAAAACCAATTTGATTCATTTTATTTGTTAATAATTTGTCTTTAACTTCATTATAAATACATTCACTCATATCATCACTTGAAAGAGTGCTCCCACAGTTCTCGACACCAGAGTCATATTTTATTGCTCCATAGATTACACTTTTATCGCCGTAAAATTCATAATCTTGCACTCCTGCTTCAACCAATCTTTTAATTTCAAAATTTGCCCCTCCTTCAAATCCATTATCGAATAAAAGTTCTGGAAAATTGTTATCTAACCTATATTGATTCATTTTATTGTATGTTTTAGATTCAACTATTTTTTCATCATTTCCATCAGAATTTTTAGATAGTCCTGTTTCTTTTTGAGAATTATCGCCCCCTATTTCTTGAACTTCGCCAATAATATTTAATTCTTCTTTTTCTTGATC
>JBFKKL010000080.1:0-3991 GCA_041631255.1 Candidatus Woesearchaeota archaeon
CGATTCTTTAAAATTTTAGTCCCATCTAGGCATGTTCCAATAAAAATACCACCAGGAATTAAATGTTTAGAAATATTCCTGATACCGTTATGTAATTTTTGTTGTGATGCAAAGAAGTAGTGTATAGTGAATTGACAACTTACAATGTCAAAATAGTTTCGAAAAGGAATTTCTACAATTTCATTAGTTATAGTTTCTTTTTTTAAAATTACTTCCTTTATTTTTAAGTTTGTATAATTATCAACCATTTCTTGAGCAATTTCAAGATCGGGAGCAAAAGGATCTATTCCTACAACAGTTTCAATTCCAGCTTTATCCCATTTATGTAAATCTCCACCTCTTCCTACAGAAACGTCTAACAAAGAGATGTTGTCTATATTCTCTTTTTTCAAATAATCAACTGCTCCTTCGATTAATCTTCGTTTAACTAAATTGTGAAAATCTCTTAAATTGATATATGAAATTTGTTCTGTCATTTTATCTATATTTATTCAATTAATTTACGTAAACTTTTATTTTTAAGTTAAATTAATTTTAAGTAATAATTATAAATACATATGGTGATGAGATGTAAATTCTTTCTTTTTAGTTTCTTTATACTCCAAATAAAGTTTCATTCCTTCTTCAAAATCTTCTTTGTTAAGTATTTTCTTGACTTTGGGTCCTTTTCCAAAAACACGTTTGGCGTGAGCCATTTTACATTTATCTAATAACACCAAAGTATCTCCTCCGTTGAATTTAAATTTATCAGTTTCGAATTTTATAGCTTTTAGAAAATCATCAGAATGTTCCCAATCGTCATTCTTAATTTGGTACTCAAAAATCTGTTTGAGTTCATCTGCGGAGTAAGAATCCATTGTGAATTTCCACGGAAAACGTCTTTCTAACCCTTGATTATAAGCGAAAAAACACTCTTTGACGTCTTGTTCATAACCGGCAATAATCATAATAAAATCTTCACAATTTTCAGATAAGAACTGGTTAATTGTATCAATAGCTTCCTTAGAAAAAGAGTCTCGTTCCTCTTTATTTCCCATAGCGTAAGCTTCATCCAAAAACATAACACCACCTTTACAGCTTTCTAACAATTTTTGAGTTTTATTTGCAGTATGTCCCAAATACTTTCCCACAAAATCCGATCTGTTAGCAATAGTGAATGTACCTTTGGATAAATATCCTAGTTTAGTATACACTTTTCCTAAAATTCTGCCAGTCACAGTTTTACCTGTTCCTGGAGAACCAAAAATCACAGTATGCATCATCTCTTTTCCGTTAAGTTTTTGAATAAAGAACAGAATTTGATTAGCGATAGAGTCTTTTAATTTCTTTAGACCAATCATACTATCAAGTTCTTTGAGTTCAGGAACAATATTAACTAATCTACCATAATCTGTATTTGAAAACTCATCATCGTAGGTATCATTTGCAGCTTTAATTTTGATTTTGTTACGAGCGACTGTACGTTTTAATTTTTTCTTTTTTCTTTCACCAGCAGCAGTTTTTGGTAAATCTAAAAGCTGTTTTCCAATATCTTTATTCTCCATTCTAAGATTTCCTACATATATTTCATGTTCATCTTTTGCAGATTTTCGAAAAGATTCGTACTCTGAACCAATAATAATTAAATCTTTTAATGTAGAAACTTTTTTGACAGATGGAACAAAGTCTGGAGTTTCCTCAGTTTCTGAATTTGAGGATTTTGTGTTTTCATCATCGCTTTCATTGTTGTCATTATTGTTGTTGTTGTTAATCTCAATACCTGAACCGTTATTTAATTTTAATCTTTTAGAACTTCTTGGCATCTTAATCATTGTTTATATTTTTCTTTAAATCAAATTAACTAATTATTAATTAATTAATTTTATTAAATTTTATTCTTTAAATTAAAAATAGAAAAAATGAAAAAAATTAATTGAATTTTGTATAAAAATTCAGTATTAAATTTATTTGATTTGTAAAAATTATCTATCCAGGATTCTCCTACGTAACCCAAATCTCCTCTAAAAAATGCATCTGAATATTCAAGTCTCCTTCTTTGGTACTCTAATTCTAACAGGAATAGTCTATGATTTCTGTGTCTATATAAAGTTTTAATTATTGATAAATTTCTTTCTTCATTAGTTAAAAAATTACATTTATCCAAAACTTCTTCCACCTTTAATTCGAAAATTAGTTGATCTATCTTTTCCATAGATTTTTCAAAACTTTTTTTAATAGGAGAATTTGAATAATCTGAATCTAATTCTAAATTTGATTCTAAATGTTCCATTTAATTGTTTTAATGAAAAATACTATAAAAATTCCATTAAAATAACGTAATCGATCTTCATTAAAAATCAATTCCTCAATTCAGTGTGAGTGTGGAGTAAATTATTTATAAATTCATATCCTTTTACTATATCATAAATAGATTGAGAACCAGTTATAATTATAGGTCCTGTATTAAATATCATTATAGTATATTCTCCTTCCTGTTTTTCCGTCTTCTTTCTTGTAATAGTTTTTCTGGTATTGTGGAGTCCTCTACTTAAAAATTTAACTCTGACAGCTTCATGATTTTCAGTATCGAAAAGAACTGATTTAATTCGAGCATCTCCGCAACTACTCAAATAATTTGCAAGTCCTTCTCTATTAATTTCGTTTTTAACATAGAAAGTACAGTTTATTAAAGACATTCTTGTATTTTTAATTTCAACTTTCTCTCCTCTCTTCTTGAACCCTTTTTGAATAACTTTTTTTCCATCAATTTTTAAAGATTTGTTGTGATGCAAAACATGAGGGTATTTCATAAAAAGTTTATGTAAAAATCTGATAGTTTTACAGATTTGAGAAAGGTATCTACAACCTACTATTTTTACTGATCCGTTTCTAAAAACTGAAATTTTGATTTTGGGAATTTTTTCCACAGTTCTGAAGTTGTATCCTTTTTTGTCTTTTTCAAGAACAAAAATAGGTTTCGATTCTAAATGAAGTTCACATTGATTGTAAAAATTATTGTTTTCATTCTCGTTTTTAGATTTTCTCCCACTTTTGGCATATTTCACATCCTTGATTTTTTTGAGTTTCTTGCAAATTTTAACAAAAGAATCTAATTCGACACTGGCATCAAGTTCAAAATTTACAGTTATCGTGGATATAATTATTGGACTCACTTCATATCTCTGTTCTTCTGGTACGTTTTCTCCATCTCCGAAAAAGTGTGTTTCATCTAACAATTTATCAAAATCTTTCCAAAAAGATTGACAAATACAGTCTACAAATCCACAAATGGAACATTTTTCTTCTTTAGAAGATTGAGAATTTTCTTGAAGTTCTGTTTCCATAATTATTTATTTTTATTTTCTTTAACTGTATTTATTTTTTTAAGTTATTTTTTTTGAAAAAAAATAAATTAATTTTAAATTATAGTTCTTTATGTGATGATAATTTATAACCCATGTTTCTTACTCTGTTTCTAATTCTATATAAAGACTGTTTATTTCCAGGATTACAAATCATCACAGGAACATGTGTATAATTAAAAATATGTGAAGTACAAACTCTGTGTCTCCCATCCAATATTTCATAGTAATATTTATCTTCTTCGTTATTATACACTCTTTTAACGAGAACAGGAGGAAGTTTAAATGAATTATTAAAATGATCAATCATATACTGTATTCCTATTCCAGATACTTTATTGATATTACGATTACATTTTCTTTGTCTATTACGTCGATTGTTTCTTAATGGTTTTTCAGATTTAGAATTATTTTTAATAGTTACTTTTAATTCCTCAGTTAATAATATATCTTTAGTAGGGATTAATTTATAATTACAATTATTTATAACTTTATAATGTGTAATTTCTTCCATTAAACATTATAAATATTTTCTATTATTTTGAAATGTTTAAGCCGCATTTCGGTCATCGTAATGAATTACTCGACCCTCAATTCTTAAGCAGAATTTCGGTCATCGTAATGAATTACTCGACTCTACAGTCGCTTAC
>JBFKKL010000081.1:0-3956 GCA_041631255.1 Candidatus Woesearchaeota archaeon
ATTCAAAGGGGCAAAACCAGCAAGGGTTGTAGTTTCAATAGTTCTAGGAATATTTTCGACATTTGGTTTATATCAACTTATGGGCTCAGCAAATGATTTATGGCTAAAAATTGTTGGAGATTTACTTCTTTTAGGTCTAATAATTTTATTAATTATATTGTGGAAAACTATTTCAAATTCTAAACTCAATGGGTTTGCTAAGTTTTTTCTTTACATTTTAGCATTATTTTTTGTAATTAATTTATTTACAACTTTAGATGGGGCAGTTAAGAAAAATCTAGATGATCCTGAAAAAGAGTCTATCTTAGGAAAAATTCATGATTTTTTAACTAATACTGGAATTCTTACTTTGATATTATCTACTTTATTTTTCATAATATTTATAGCTGCCCCAATCGCATTTATTGTCTGGGGAATTTCCAAACTCGTAGGTAAATTTCAGAGAGAAGAGGAAGGGACCTCTGGTGACAAAGTAAGACGTGCAATTGAGAAAATTGATGAAGAATCTGCAAAAGTTGATTCAATGTTTAACTCATTAATTAAATTTATCGAAGATAAAGAAAAAGAAGTTAGAACTTCAAGCTTCAACCAAGAAAAACTTTCAAGAGCTGCTGAATACGAAGAGGATCAAAAAAGAAAATTCCAAGATGAAGTAAATAAAAGGAGGACTTATTGAAGATGACAAGAAAAATTGAAAAGTTATATGAGAAACCTCAAAGAGTTGTAAATCCAGATGGTTCATCACAATTAAAATTTCCAGTAATTAAAATTAATGATTGGGGAGAATGTCAAAGACTTCTTGGTGAAATGCTTTCATCTTTAAACAAAATTGAGAATAACATAAAAGTTTGTGATGCTCATGAAGATGAAGTTGTAGCTCACGATTTAACTTCTCTTGCTAAAGGTATGAGGGAAAATGAAGCAAATAGAGAACTTTTAAGATCAATTAGAACAAATAGGGCAGACATTCATGATTTTATGCATTCGGGAGGACATCATAGAGGATTAGTTCATATCTTAAGAGAAGTTTTTGGATATGTATCAGATTTAGGAGATAAGCACGGGAAAACTGCAGCTCATGATATGGAAGTTCTAAGAAATATGAAAAAAGATATAGGTAATGATGGTGTTGAACACTGGGTTGCTTTAAGAGAACTTCTAAATAGAAAGATAGGATTTGATGCAAGAATCTTAACAACTGAGTCAGAAAACTTGGACAATTTATTTGTAGGAATTTTAGTAAATTATATTTATGTACACGAACTAATTAGGAATAATGATGAATACCAAAAAGAAGCTCTTTTATATCAAATGCTTGACCTTTGTGTTAGACTTGAAGATATCAGAGATTATTATATGGGCGAGTTTGACAAATTTGTAACAACAGGTTTAAGCTCTTCACAAAATTCAATGTTCAAAAATCAACTTCAAAGATTTTTTCCAAACAACCCAAGAAGTTTCACAAGAGATGAGTTCAAAGAATTATTTAGAAATTTAAGTAGAATTAAAGAAAACTATTTTAGAAAGTTCAACACTCCGGTAGCTAACAGGTGGGAAGAAATGCAGAAAATTCTTAGTGAAGCTAATCACCAATATCACACATTAAAAGGAGATGATAAAAAAAGAGCAGATGAGTTGTACAAAGAATTAACTGAGTACATTTTCTCAAGAACAACAGATGCTGATATGTTTAAAGACAGAAAAGCAGGAGATGATGTAAAGAAACTTCAAAAAGAGTTTGATGATTTAGTTGACAAGCTTATTGATGAACTTGCAGAAAAAGGTTATTCAGCATCAGAAACTGATATTGAAGAACTTGTATTATATTCAGTTTCTCAAAGGGGAAAAATTAAGAAACTTTTACCTGGTTTCCAAAAAGAAAAAGCTGTTATGGGAAAACCTTATACATTTGCCGATGTTCTTAAAGCACTTAAAGACGAGAATTTTGCTGACAAAGACAAGAAAAAATTAATGGAACTATTCAAAACAACTCTTGAAAAAATTAGAGATAAACCTTCTCAAATGGATTCATTTATTTCAGTTCAAGAAGAAGCTGACAATTTCATTTCACAAAAAGCATTTAAAGATTTAAAGGAGAAATATGAAGATTTAGTAGATTCAATTCATGAAGATGTGGCTTCAGAATGGAGAACTGAGAAATTCAAAAGAAGGGCTAAAATTTCAAAGAAAACAACTCTTGAAGATGTTGAAAATTCAATTATTAAAAACAAAGATTTGAAAGGATTAAAGCCTATTGTTAAAGAACTTGAAAAGATTGATGATCTTGAAGATAAGTCAAAGAAGAAAAAGAGATTAGGTCTTGAAAAATCAGGAAAAGGTGAGGGTGATGACTTAGATGATAAGAAAAAGAAAGAAATTAAAAGAGATTTGAAAGATAGTTTTGACTCTTTGAAAAATAAGCTAGGTGTTATATTTAGTAGTGAGAATATTGATAATTCTGACAAACCAAGTTTAGAAGATTTCTTAAAAGTAATTTCAGGAACTTCCAAAATAAAAATTAAATCAGATGGTAATTCAGACAATTCTACTTTTAATAAAGTTCTTAAGGCATTTGAAGTTGACATATCGCAATCAACTGTTAGGGCTAAAGTTATTGATTTAGCAGCTACAATAGATTATTTGAAAGAAGACATTTCAAATGTTCAAAAGTGGAATAATTTAGTTGACTCAATGAAAGATTTATTTGGTAGAGATTTTGAGTTATAAAAATGCAAATCAAAGATGAAGAATTAAGAAAATCATTATTCATTGACCCCAGAAGTTATCTGTATCTAGAAGTTGTTAAAGATCATCCCTATGATAAAAACCATGTTTCAGGTTTAAGGGTTTGGCTTGATGTTAGGGGAGATAAATATTCTTATCAAAATGATGAAAGAAAAAGCTATGTTGGATTTTACAAAGGTAAGAAAAAAGGAAGAGAATATGAAGTAGAATATAACCATATTGAAGGGTTTAGTAAAGAAACAATTGACTGGCTATTTAAGAATAATAAATTTATATCGTTTAGTGAAGTAATAAATGACACCAACATTGGTAATTATTTACCACTTAGGATCGGTTTTGAAGGAGAGAAACCACTTGAAGTTAAAGAAGAACTAATTCTTCAAGACTTCTCTAAACTGGTAATGAATAAATTTTTCCCCAGTGATGAAATAATTGACAAAATATTAGATAAAGTTAATGGTTTAGCATTAACTCAAGAACAATCTCAGAAAATTCCTCCTAATATTGAGTTATCAAGAGTGCTTGACAATGAGCCATTTGAAAAAGAAGGAAAACATGGAGTTTTATTATACGGCCCACCTGGTACTGGTAAGACAACCACTATGAATGTTTTCATGGATATATTTAGGTTATTGGGTTGTCAAGTTCATTCAGTTAATGCTCATGAGTTGGTCTCAAAAGCTTTAGTTGGGGCGTTTGCAGGAGAAGTTTCAAAGCAAATTTTCGAACCTGCAATAAAGTACATATTAAAAGATAGAAGACCTTGTTTTATTTATGTTGATGAGGCTACAAGTTTAGTTTCTAAACCTAAAGAGAATGGTGTTTCAGAGTGGTATCAGGAAGGTTTAGATACAATTAAAGCTTTTTTAAACAGGAGTAGGTTCCCAGGAATAATTTTATGTCTCGCAACAAATGCTCAGAAGAGTCAGCTTGATGAAACCATCGTAGGGGACGATGGAAGATTAGAAGCTGTTTATTTCGATTTTCTTTCAAAAGATCAATTTACTGTTTTATGGAAAGATAAACTGAATAAGAACCTTAAATTAAAAGATGTGTCTATGTTTCAAGATTCAGAGATTGATAAACTTTCAGAAGTATGTTCAAATACTGTGAGTGGAAGGTTTGTATCAAATTTTTGTGCAACTTATAGGGACACTTATCTAACGCCTAAAGGACTTTCTTTGGGAGAGATAATTGGATTAAGACATTCA
>JBFKKL010000082.1:0-3918 GCA_041631255.1 Candidatus Woesearchaeota archaeon
AAGTTCTTTTGAAAGAAGTTTCATATATGGCAATACATGAGGAATAGCGGCATCAATTTCATCTTTTCTTTGAGTTGCCCTAACAATAGGAAAGTTATAAAAAAAAATTCCAACAAAAGCTGAAGCCAATGTTCCACCATAAAGTAAAATTGCTGAATAAAATGTATTTACAAATAAAAAAAACAAACTTAAAAGTAAAAATGTTGTTAAAAAAAAGAAAAACGTTAATGCAACTGAAATAAAATATTCCTCAGGAAGTAATTTTAGGTTCGCTTCTTTCAAAATCTTTTCATATTTTTTATTATATATCTTGCGACCAAAAAAATCCGAAATTTTTTTATTTTTAAGAATACTTCTTCCCAAAAAAATATATACAAAGTGAACATATTCTGCCAAAAAAGAGTCATTAGAAGTTACTAATTTTTTTTCTTTCTTTTTTTCAAATTTTTTTGATTTCATTCTTCATGTTTTCTCTGTTCTATGAATTCAAATACTGAACTTGGGTCTTTATAATACGCTTTAATTATCTCACTAACATCTTTAAATTCAAGCAGCTTATTCTTATGCATAGCATCTAGAATACGCCTACGTTTTTCTATTTCTCTCCACAAAGATTCTTCAGTTCCACCCCTAAGTTTCAACAAATTAGACATAACTCCTGAAGTTTCATTAAAGGAAAACTCATCAGTTGCAGGACTGTACTGGACAAACTCATTTGTATCATAAGTATCAGTTGATGGCGTATAATCTAAAACTTCAACAACTGAAGCAGCCCTTCTTACCATATTGCTTTTAACTTTTGTTTGTTTCATGAAAATCACAATACTAACTTCTGTTAAAAGCTGTTTAGGTAAGTTAATCGGAGCAATAGTCATACGGTTAACTAAATCCGTAAATTTCTCTGCGTGAACAGTTCCAAGTCCTGCATGACCTGTTGCCATACCTTGAAAAAGAATAGAAGCTTCAGCCCCACGAATTTCTCCCACAATAATGTACTCTGGTCTCTCCCTTAATGATGCTTTCAATAAATCAAACATTGAAACTTCTGCCCTCCCTTCACTTTCTCTTGCAATCATTTGAAGCCAATGTTCATGAGGTAAATTAATTTCTGGAGTATCTTCAATAGATACAATCTTAGATGAAGGAGGAACAAATAGAGATAAAGCATTTAAAATGGTTGTCTTACCAGTCGCAGTTCCACCTGAAACTAAAATTGACTGCTTATTCTCAACTGAAAGCCATAAATATGCAAGTAAAAACGAAGGCATTGTACCAAATTCCATCAAATGAATCGGAGTAAAAGGCTCAGCCCTAAATTTACGAATTGTAAATGATGAGCCTTTTCCTGAAACTTCTTTACCATAAATTGCTTCAATACGAGATCCATCCGGAAGAGCACCTTGCAAAATAGGTTTTGATAAAGAAATTTCTTGATTAGACTTTTGAGCAAGTTTGATAATAAAAGAATTCAACAAGTCCCCATCATGATATTTTCTATTTACTTCAATTGGACCATATTTTAAATGATTAACGAATATAGGAACATTTAAACCGTCACATGAAATATCCTCGATAAATGGATCATACATTAAAGGTTCTATCAATTCAAGTCCTAAGAAATCCCTTTTTAAATAATAGATAATTTTCTTATAGCTCTCTCCTTCAAGCTTTATTTTATATCTTTCACTTAAATTTTTAACACCTTTTTCAATAATTCCTCCTTCTTCATCATTAAATTGGTCAGGGGAAACTTTTTCAAAAACATATACAAAAGCAACTTTTAATTCCTTTAACATCTGTTTTTCAACATCATTAAGTTCAGGTTCATTAACGTGATAAATTATTTTCTGAGCTTCTTCATCAAAAACAATATGTGCACTAGACTCTTCCCATAAAATATAAGAGTCGTCAACATTCCTATAATTAATTGGTTCCCAATCTGTTGCAGATTTTTTAATTAAATTGTCAGGTATCTTAGCTAGTACGTGAGATTTTTGTTTCTTCTTTCGTTCTTCTTCTTTTTTAAACTCACTTGAACCATCCAAAGCTTCAGGAGTAATCATATTTTTAATATTAATTGCTCCAGGCAAACTATTTGCATCTCCTACTAGTTCAATTCTTTGAGAGCTAGGTCTAAAATTTTTTTGAGGCAATCTACAATACTCTTCTTCAGAAAGATTCTCTTTATTCTCAGAATTATAATCATAATTTCTTAAAGTTTCCCTAGAAAAATCCTCCTGAGCATTAAAATTATTATTTAACCCGGAAACTTCTTGCAGATCATATTTTACATTAGAATCAAATAGATATTTATCATAAGCCTGAGAATTCTTTAAATATGTCTGTCTTGCTTGCCGAATTATTTTTTGGAAATTTGCTAGACTCATTTTAACACCTAAAAGACATATTCACTTGAAAACCGCCATTAAGATAGTATAGCGAATAATCAAAATGACTATAGTTCAATAAACTATAATTTCCAAGTGGAGGAACCTGAGTATTATTCTCGATAGACAAATAACAAGTAATTCCAAGATCTGTACAATACTGTCCAAGGTTCGAAGCAAAATCAGAATACCTTGATTCAATTTGAGATCCATTGCTACTATATCCTATTTGACAAGTCTCATAAAATATACTCTTTTGGATGTAATTTTTCCCTGAACTACTTATATAACTATTCTCTGTCTCTATAGAATAAGTAAAGAGTAAAAAAGAAAGAAATAAGAAAATTGAAAAAACTAAGAATTGTCCTTTTTTAGTTTTCATTTTAATAGCAAACCCCCAAACTAATTTTTCTAAAATCATAGTTATTCGAAGAGTCTGTTGCAATTATATCTTCTGACACATATTTTCCATAGGCCCCACTACAACTAATAATTGATTTAGTAGTTGTGCTATTTCCCACATTAAGTGAATAAGATAAAAAAGATTCTCCCAAATAAATATCAACTTGACTCCAATTTTGTGATAAAGAACTATTTGATAGATTTTCATTTAAAACTAAATCCCTTATGGTCGAGTTAAATTTTAATGAATGAAGATATGAATCAACTAAAATTTTCTTATCATCTTGAAATTCAAAACCAAAAGGTTTAATGTGAATCATAAAAGTAAATAATAATAGAAGAACAAATCCTATTTCAATAACTGAAAATTGTGCTTTATTAACTCCAATCATTTCCAAACCTCTAAAAAAATTTTAACTTGTTCTCCTTGATAATTAGCATAACAATTATAATCATAAAATAAAGTTGATATTTGTGACTCAATGCCCATTTCTGCATACTGTGTTCCTGTTGACAAACCTATGATTTTTGAATAAATAAAAACTGAAGAATTAATAGTGTCCAATATCATTTCATAATTCTCGTCTTTAACAAATTCAGCAACTTTTGAAGAGTTTAAATCTGATGAATTCAAGTTTTTAAGACCTATAACTTGAATTTGAGGAACATTTTGTTCCCAAGAGTTTGGCAGTCCAGGAGTTGAAACCAATAAATAACATAAATCTCTAGAAATTGAAGCTAAATTATTTAATTCTAAATCTGTATTTAATTGAGATTTATAGTCTGAATACATGAAAAAAAATGATACAAATATACCAAAGAAAATAGTTATTGCAAAAATCAAATCTATTTGCAAGTAAGCATTTTTATCTAATTTTAACATTAATTTCCGATTCATTTTTTATATGTGAAAGTATTATATAATACTTCCCTGGCTCCAAAGTTAAGTTAGAGCTAAAAGTATAATTTGTTAAATTGAAATAAGGCCTACTAAAACCTTGAAAGCTTGAATCACACACATTTGAATAACATATGTCATTCTCTAAGTCAAATTTAATTTCAGATTGATAATAAACTTGACCTGACCTAAATACTAGTTGTCCAGTAGAAAAATCTATAGGCAAAGATG
>JBFKKL010000083.1:0-3860 GCA_041631255.1 Candidatus Woesearchaeota archaeon
CCAATAGCAACCGCTTCATCAGGGTTCACTGACTTGTCAGCATCTTTTCCTGTAAGTTCTTTAACAAGTTCTTGAACAGCAGGAATTCTCGTTGAACCTCCAACTAAAATCACTTTATCAATTTCAGAAGTTTTCAATCCTGATTCCTTAATCGCATCAAGTGTTGGTTTTTTTAGTTTAGTTAAGATATCTGAAATTAGTTCATTAAACTTACTTCTTGTAATTTTCATTTCAAGGTGTTTAGGGCCTGTTGAATCAGCCGTAATAAATGGTTCTGAAATATCAGTTTCTAATTTAGATGATAATTCAATTTTAGCTTTTTCAGCAGCTGTTTTAATTCTTTGAGCACTTTGTGGATCCGCCTTCAAATCAATCCCATGTTCTTTTTTGAATTCACTAGCAATAAAATCAATTAGAACTGAATCTACATTATCTCCACCTAAATGATTGTCTCCAGCTGTCGATTTAACTTCAAATGATTTCACATCTCCTTCAGAGTCTCCTCCTTCAAGTTCAAGAACGGATACATCAAAAGTTCCACCTCCAAAGTCAAAAACTAAGATGTTGTGAGCATTCGTTTTATCAATCCCATAAGCTAGAGCAGCAGCTGTTGGTTCGTTAATAATTCTATCAACTTCAAATCCTGCAATTTTCCCAGCATCTTTTGTCGCTTGCCTTTGAGAGTCACTAAAGTAAGCAGGCACAGTAATTACGGCCTTTTTAATTTCTTCCCCTACATAACTTTCAGCATCTTTTTTCAATTTAGCAAGTGTCATTGCAGAAATTTCCTGAGGCGTGTAATCCTTACCATGAATATTAACCTTATAGTCTTCACCCATATGAGTTTTAATTGAACTCACAGTTTCTTTTGGTTTAACAATAGCTTGTTTCTTTGCAGGTTCACCAACAATTCTCTCGCCAGATTGAGTAATGTGAACAACTGAAGGCGTTGTTCTAGCTCCTTCTGAATTTGGAATTACTGTTGCTTTTCCTCCTTCCATAATTGAAATACAACTATTAGTTGTTCCTAAATCGATTCCTAATATTTTTTCCTTTTTTGTCATTTTTCATAAAATTTTAAGATTTTGATAAAAATATTAAAGACTTTTTCTTTATAAAACTTACGAATTTTTTCTCAAATCCGTAAAAAATTAAATATTTTTCGAATAGTGAAAGCATTAATATTAAGTTTTATTTCAAATCTAAACTTTTAAAAACATCCACTATTTAACAAATTCTATGTATAGAACACACACTTGCACAGAATTAAGAATTGAAAACGACAAAGAAGAAGTAAAACTTATAGGATGGGCTCAAAGAATCAGAGATCATGGTGGAAAAAAGTTCATCGATTTAAGAGATAAAGGAGGAATCACCCAAATTGTATTTGACCCTGATGTAACTAAGAATTTTGAAGAAGTAGAATCTTTTAGAAGAGAATTTCTAATTCAAATTAATGGTACAGTAAGACCAAGGCCAGAAGGAACAGTTAATGAAAAACATTTAACTGGAAAAATTGAAGTTTTAGTTAAAGAATTTGAAGTTGTAAATAAGTGTGATGTATTACCTTTCGATTTAGACGAAGAGCACTTCAAAGATGTGAATGAAGATTTAAGATTAGAATATAGATATTTAGATCTAAGAAGAAAAGAAATGTATGATTCTTTCAAGAGAAGGCATAAGTTCATTTCAACAATGAGATATTTTTTAGATAAAGAAGACTTTATGGAAGTTGAAACTCCATTTTTAACTAAATCAACACCTGAAGGAGCAAGAGATATGCTTGTTCCATCAAGAAAACAAGAAGGATCATTTTATGCTCTACCTCAATCACCTCAGCTTTTCAAACAGCTTCTAATGGTAGCTGGATTTGAAAAATATTATCAAGTAGCTAGATGTTTTAGAGATGAAGACTCAAGAAAAGATAGACAATTAGAATTCACTCAATTAGACCTTGAGATGTCATTTGTAGAATTTGAAGAATTTCAAAAATTAATGCAAGAAGTTTTAATTGAAGCTCTAAAAGTTTATGAAAAAAAAGTAACTCACGAAGATTTCAAATCATTAACTTACAAGGAAGCACTTGATAAATATGGTTCAGACAAACCAGATTTAAGAATTCAAGGATTAGAATTAAAAGATATTTCAGATATTGCAGCTAATTGCGGCTTCTCAGTATTCAAGGGAATTGTTGAAAGAGGAGGATTAGTTAAAGGTTTAAGAGTTCCAAAAGGACAAGATACAATTTCAAGAAAACAAGTAGACAAATACATTGAGTTCTGTCAAGAACATGGCGCTAAAGGAATGGCTTGGATGAAAGTTCTAACAAATAAAGAGATTGAATCTTCAATTACTAAATTTTTCAAAGAAGAAGAACTTAATGCAATTAACGAAAAATTAGGAGGAGAAGAAGGAGATTTATTATTTTTTATTGCAGATACAAAAGGAATAACAAACAATGTGCTTGACGCTCTAAGAAGAAGACTTGCCGAGGATTTAGAATTAGTTGACAAATCTAAATTCGCTTTTGCATGGATTACAGACTTTCCTTTATTTCAATGGAATGAAGATGAAAACAGATTAGATGCAGAACACTCGCCATTTTCAATGCCAAATAAAGAAGCTGAAAAATTCATTAATGAAAACATTAAAACAAAAGAAGATATTGAAAAATACAAAGAAGAACTTCTAAAGCTTAATGCTGATTGTTATGATCTTGCAATGAATGGTATTGAGATTTGCTCAGGTGCACTTCGTATTTACAAACCAGAATTGCAAAAGAAAATTTTCGAAATCATTAAACTAACGGATGAACAAATCGAAGCTCAGTTCGGGTGGTTCTTAAAAGCATATAATTATGGAGCTCCAGCGCACAGAGGCCTAGCATTTGGTCTTGACAGAATAGTTATGCTTCTTGAAGAGAAGGCATCAATTAGAGAAGTTATGGCATTCCCAAAAAATAAAGTTGGTTACTGTCCTTTAACACACTCTCCTTCAAGAGTAAATGAGAGTCAACTTAAGGAACTTCACATTAAATTAGATGTAAAGGATAAAAAATAAAACTTATTTTTTTAAACACAAATCTATTCTAAATCTTATGAAAAGAAAAGTTATCGTTTTTCTATCATCATCACTTGTAAATATTGCAAAACTTTTCGCTATGAATAACAGAGAATATGATGTTGTATTAATTCTAGATAGAAAATTTCCTTTTGATATTGAAGATGAAGAGTTAGATAATTTTACATCTTTAATTTTTGACAAGAAAAAACTTTTCGAGAAAAATAAAGAACAATTTTTTGATACACTTGGGGCTTATTGTGACGAATTCGAACCAGACTTCATTATAACAAGTAATTTCACAAAACTTCTCCCAAAAAGCTTTCTTGACTTCATGAAATTTAGAAACAAAAATATCAAATTCATTAATATTCATCATGGAGATCTAGATCAAAAGAATGAAAAAAATGAAATGAAATACTCAGGTCTTAAAGGTTTTATAAAAGAATTTTTGGAGAAAGAACAATTAACAACAACTCTCCATTTAATTGAAAATGAGAAAATGGATGAAGGAGAAATTTTAGCAAAGTCATTTCCAACAACTTTAAAAGATTTAAAACAAAAACATTTTTTTCATCATAAAGAAGACATTTTAAGTTTAAGATTAAAAAATGTCGCACTAAGTTATCACGAGAGAACTAAAGTTCTAAAACCACTTGCAAAGATATTAGAAACCTTCCAAGAATAATAAATATTTATAACTAAAGACTTCAAAAAATGGTATGTTAGAGATTTTCTATTACGAAAATAATGAAGTAAAGACTGCAAGTTCTACTCACATTGCACATCTAAAAAATAAA
>JBFKKL010000084.1:0-3639 GCA_041631255.1 Candidatus Woesearchaeota archaeon
CAGCTCCAGCAATTAAGACAACAATTAATGGATATATTGTTGGGAATCAAAATCCTAGATGTACATCATCTCAAAACACAATCACAGTTAATGTTCCTTTAAACATTCTTAATGAAGAGAAAAATACACTAAAACTTGAAACTTCAGGTTATTATAATATGGCCTATAGATTAAACAAAGTTTATTTTAACGACCAAGATGTTTACAAATTCAATATCAATTCATTCAACGATATCATTGATGTAGTAATGTATGGTGACTTTGATAGGGACGCTATTGACTTTAGATTAAACTCACACACATTCTCTTTAACAAGAAATGAGATTAAATCAATTATTCCTTATTTAAGATTTGGTGTCAACGAACTTAGAATATTAACAAAGCCTGTTGAAATTGAAGAACTTGTAATTGAAAAGAATGAATTTCTCGAATTTAAAGATTAATTAATTATTTTGGTTTGGAGAATATCTTCACCATTGATTATTTTCAAAAGCCATATGAAATTGTTCGTCATCAATTATTCCAGTCATATAATCTAGCTCACACAAATGTTGTCTTAGTGAAGCTGGTTTTCGACCATAATGTTCATCTGATTGGTGTATTTTAAATAAGCCTTGACTAATACTATCCATAATCATTCTTTGTAAAGAAGTTTCTCCTAAAGCAGGATCTGTTCTTATTAATTTATCCATTGATGCTTTTATCCTTCAATCCAAGTTGCTTTTTCAATTAGAACATCTTGGACAGGTCTATCTCCTGCTTCAGTTTGAACTTTAGCAATAGCATCAACAACATCCATTCCTTCAATTACTTCTCCGAAAACTGGGTGCTTGCTTGAAGCTGGCGCTTTATCCCAATCAAGGTAAGTGTTGTCAACTAAGTTAATAAAAAACTGTGATGATCCTGTGTTAGGTCCACGATTAGCCATTGCAAGAGTTCCTCTAAGATTAGATAATCCTTCAATATATTCATCTTGAATAGTATTTGATCCACCAGTTCCCCAAATAGCCTTTTTATCTAAATCTTTTGAATATGGATCTCCTCCTTGAATCATGAAACCATCCATAACTCTATGAAATCTAATTCCATCATAAAAACCTTCTTGAACTAATTTCTTGAAGTTTCCTGCCGTAATTGGAGATTCATCTAAATATAATTTTATTTTAATGTCTCCATAATTTGTTTTCATTAATACATATCCTTCCATTTTTCCTTCTTGTGTTGAATTTTTATCAATTGGTTCATAGTCCATTCCTGAAAGGATATAGATTAGATAACCAAAAGCAATAATATTTACGACAATTAATATCGCACTAAGAATTAAAGAAAATTTTTTATTCATCTTTATGGTCCAACAAATCCACATTTTGGACATGTGTAGGATCTTGAAAGTTCTCTAGCCTTTCGACTTCGAGCAATCTCTGCTTCTCCACATTTTGGACACATAAAACGAACGTCACCAGACTCATTTACAAGTTTAGTTCCATATTCATCATACATAACTTCTGCCATACTTAAAGGTAAATTGTATCCCTTTATAAAGTTATATGATTCTATTAAAACAAAAGCCTTTTAAACATATCAGACTAACTTTTTATTACATCTATTGTCAAGGTCGCATAATCCGGTATTGCGCAGCACTGCTAATGCTGTTCCTTAGGGAATTGCGGGTTCAAATCCCGTCCTTGACGCTTTTTCTCAAATTAAAAATTAATAATAGTTTATTTTAGACAGGATTTTTCAAACCTTTGGAGCTGAAAATCTTTGATTTTCGAGCATCCCGTTCCTGACGTTACTTTTATGGACAAAGTTCAGAATTAAATCCTAATGTTTGAGGATTTGAACTTTAATTCCTTAGACCTATTTTTTAATTGGGATTTCATTCTATTGAGGTCATGTTTTGATGGATAGACTAGTAAACCATCTATTGGATGTTTATTTCCCAGATATTTAAAAAACCCAAGATTATAAAGTTTGAACCAAGATTTTTCAATTCCAGTATCATTTCAGTTTTTAGGGATCTCTGCAGCTTCTTCAAGAATAATTACTAAATCAATATCTGAGAGAAATCTTCCAGAATATTCTTTTTCATAAACTCCAAATTTTCCTTCTGCAAGTGATGCCCAAATAAAAGCTTTTTTCACACAAGGCTCATTTCTAATTAATTCGATTAAATATTTTGAAGCTTTTTCAAGGACTTTATCTTGATTCTCATATAATATTTTTTTTGGTTTCATTTAATACAACCACTTCAAAATCTTTTTAGTTATTGGTGTCAATTTTTTAGCATAATGCAAAGAGAATATTCTTTTATTAACTCTTGATGCTGTAGGATATGCATAAATTTTATTAAATATATCTTTAGCTTTCAAACCTGAATTTTTAGCAAGTACTAATTCTTGAAATACTTCTCCGGCATTTTGTCCTATCATTGTTCCTCCAAGTAATTTTTCTTTCCTATCAATATACACTATTAATTTTCCATTTTGTCCTTCATCAACAATTGCTCTATCATCTTCATCAAAATCAAATTCAAGTTTTTCATACTTCAAATTTCTTTTTTTAATCTCCTCTTCTGAAATTCCAAATGTTGCAATTTGTGGATCTGTAAAAGTCACCCAAGATAGATTATCATAACTCAATTTTTTCTTAAAAGGTGAAAAAAAATTATTGAGGATAACTCCTGCATGTAATTCAGCAGCATGTGTGAATTGATATCCTCCTGCAATATCTCCACAAGTTAGAACTTTTTTATTTGTTGTCCTTAAATATTTATCAACTTTTAATTTATGTCCAGTTTCATCAAGTTTAATTCCAGCTTTTTCAAGTTCAAGACCTTCTAAATTCAAAACTCTTCCAGCACTCATTAGAACAGCATCACAAGGCACAGTTTTCTCTTCACCAGTTTCATCATTTTTCACAATTGCTTCTTTTGAATTTGGAAATGAAGTAACGTTAGAATTAAACTCAAATCGGATTCCATATTTAACAAGTTCTTCACGTAATATTGAAGCAACTTCGGGATTTTCTTTGGGTAAAAATTTTGGGCCTTTTTCAATTAAACGAACCTGTGAACCTAGTCTTTGGTATGCTTGACCAATTTCAACCCCAATTGGACCTCCACCAATTATCACTAAGTTCTCAGGTAGTTCCTCCAAATCAAAAATGTTTTCATTATTGAGAATTTTCATTTTCTCATCGCCTTCAATTTTAAACATTCTAGCCCTAGAACCTGTCGCAAGAATTATCTTTTTCCCAGAATACACTTCTCCATTCACTTCAACAGAATTTTTTCCAGCAAATTTAGCAGAACCTAATTTTACATCAATTCCTTGCTCTCTAAAATATTCTGCATTTTCATGTTCCCGAATAACTTTCTTTTTAGAATCAATATACTCAGCAACTTTTTTCAAGTCAGTATTTCCTGAAATTTCAAATCCAAATTTTGTAGATTTTTTAGCAGAGTGAACTTCTCTAGCGCAATGAATCAAAGCTTTAGAAGGAACACATCCAAAATTCAAGCAATCACCACCTATTGATTTATCACTTTTATCAATTAGAAGAACTTTCATGTTTAATCGAGTCATAAACATTGCAATATTTAATCCTCCAGAACCTGCTCCAATAATAATTACATCG
>JBFKKL010000085.1:0-3629 GCA_041631255.1 Candidatus Woesearchaeota archaeon
GGCCTTATTGTCTCCTTATTTACTGAATAAACTCTAAATTTTCCCTTTTGAGTTACATCTACAAAACCACAAATTTGAAGTCTTTTTAGATTATGTGAAACTGTTGTTTGGTTCATATTCAATTCTTCTTGAATTTCACTAACATTCATTGATCTTTTCTTTAGTGCAAGAAGAATTTCCATTCTCTTCTCATTTGCCAAAGTTCCTAAAAACTGAACGTATGATTTTTCTTTCATATGTTATATATTGCATATGTATATATAAACTTTGCGAAAAATAAAAAATTAATTTCCTACGTTGAATCCCATCATCATTCCCGAATGTAAATGCTCAGCTATGTGGCAGTGTACCATCCATTCTCCCGGATTTGATGCGTCAAGTAGAATGTCAATATAGGATCCTGTAGGGACAAGTACTGTATCTTTCCAAACTAAATTTTCATTTTTAACTCCGTCTTTTTCAAGAACTAAAAACCTTTGTCCATGAAAGTGAATTGGGTGATGCATAGGATGCATTGAGTTTGGATCATTAAAAATCCTTATTTTTATTTTGTCTCCTTTTTTAACATCTAATTCAATATCCATGTTTTCTTTACCTGTTTTAGCATCCCTTAGAATCCATTTAACAGAATTATCTGTTGAGAGTTCATTCATCGATCTCATGTCATCTTCCCACTCAATTGGTTCTGGATTATGCATATTTTGAGAGCCTTCATCAACATACTCTTCACAGCCAGCCATATCTGGCATCATTTGGCAATGTTCAATCATAGCCCTGTCCATTTCAGAAAGTCCTTCATCATGTTCTTCATCAAGCATCATCATATTCATGTCATTCATACTAACAGTCAAATCAATTTTCATATCAACTTCTTTTTCAAAATATTCTCTAAAATTGTCAATATCTTCTTTAACATATTTATTCTCATTTAAAGTTAGGAATTCATTTGAATAATCATCTTTAACTTCATTTTCTGAAACTTTAATTGTTCCTAATGTATATTCTCTTGAAGGATTGATATTTTTTATTTTGAATTCTCCTTCTTTTTCAAAATAGGCTTCTATTGTATATCTTTGAGCAGGAGCAAGAATGATTGAATTAACATGTTCTTCTTTCTCAAAAGACCCTACATCTGCCCCAACTAATTTTATTTTGACGTTTGGAATTGAAAAATTGAAGACTCTAGTGTTTGCAACATTTGTTATATAGAACCTTACAACTTCTCCTTTATCTACTTCAAGCCCATAATCTTCATCTCCATTTGTTAACATCAAATTTCCAAATCTGCCCATTAAAGTATGATCTATTACTTCTTCATAAAAAGTTGAAACATCTCCTTTGTTAATTGATAAATCGTCAATTATTAGAGGAACTTCTTTGTTAACATTATTATAATAATCATCTTCTGTAGGATTAACTAAAATATTTCCATAAAGGCCAAGTTCTTGTTGTAAATCTTCTCTAACGTGAGGGTGGTACCAGTAAATTCCTTCGTCAACAAAATCTAATTTATATTCAAAACTTGTTCCAGGCATTTGAGTCTCCATTGTAACTCCGGGGACTCCATCATATTCATTATCTAATCTTAATCCGTGCCAATGAACTGTCGTGTCAGTATCTAAATTATTTGTTACATTAATATATACTGTTGAATCTTGTTTAACTCTTAAAAGAGGTCCTGGAATTTGCCCGTTATATCCAAGCATCCTAATTTCTTTTCCATTGATTTTCTTTTTCACAATATCAATTGAAAGATTTATTTTGTCGCCATCATCCAAATCCAAAATTTCAGTTTTTTGAACTTCTTTAAGATTTTGAATACTTCTATCAACTTTAGTTTTACTTAGACTCTTTTTATCCATCGGCATATGGTCATCATGACTGTCCATGTCACCATGTTCTTCATTATGTTCATTAATATCTTTTACAAATGAACAACCACTTAGAACTATTCCTAAAATAATCATCAAAAAAATTATTTTTACATTCATTGTAATAGTATCAATGTGTGAAACTATACTTATTTATACTTGAAACTATTAGTTTAAATAGAATATTTTTATAAAATAAAATAGATTATTGATTTTATGAATCAAAGAGTTAAAACCATTATATTTTTTGGTGTTTTTAGTTTATTTTTTCTAGTTTTTTCACTTACAATTGTCTCGTATTATTTTTTGTATCAAACTTCTTCCCCTCCACTAATTAATTTCTTTGTTAAATATCATGTTTTTTTTATGTTCGCAATAGCATTTTTAGGACTTTTATTTGGTTTTTTATCCCATATACTCTTTAACAAGGAAATCTCAAAGAATAAAGAAGAATTAAGAAAAACATTAGATATATTCCTTTCACTCCTTCCTATTGAAGAGAGAAAAATAATTAAATTTCTAGCTAAGAATAATGGTGTTGCAACACAATATGAATTAACTAAAATAGAAAATATGAATAAATTGAAAGTTCACAGAGCAATTGAAAAATTAACTCAGAAAAGAATAGTTGCTAAAGAGAAAATAGGTAAGATAAATAAAATTTATCTTGATAAGGAATTTCTTTAATTTCTTCCTCGAAGTTTAGCAATTCTTTTATCAATTGGAGGATGAGTTGAAAACAAATTTGAAAGTCCTATTTTTTTTCTAAAAGGTGTTGAGATAAATAAGTGTGCTGTCGCCTTGTTTGCATTGTCAACAAGTGGATCTGGATCGTTTTTGATTTTCTCAAGTGCTGATGCTAACCCTTCAGGATATCTTGTTAATTGGGCTCCACTAGCGTCAGCTAGATATTCTCTTTGCCTTGAAATTGCAAGTTTAATTAAATGAGCAATTATTGGAGATAAAATAATTAAAATAAACCAAAATACAAAAATAACTGGAAGTAATTTGTTATCTCTCCTATCCCCTCCATGACCTGAAAAAATGAACATTCTAAAAAGTAAATCAGCTAAAAGAACTGTTGCTCCCACAAGTCCTGCTGCAAGAAGCATAACTTTAATGTCTTGATTTTTAATGTGAGAAATTTCGTGAGCAAGTACTCCTTCAAGCTCTTGCCTATTTAATTTTTCCATGAGTCCAGTAGTTACAACAACGTACGATTTTTCAGGCCTGAATCCTGTTGCATAAGCGTTAAGAGCTGTGTCTTTAATCACATAACATTTAGGTGGAGTTTTAAGTCCTGCTGCTAGTGAAAGAGTCTCAGTTGTATGATAAAGATAAGGGTAAGTTTTTCTACTAGCTTCAATTGCCCCTGTGGCTTTAAGAATCATATTATCTCCTTGAGCCATAAAAATAGCAATATAGATTAGTGAAACAATCATTGCCATTGAAACAGAAAAAATTATACTTGGTAAATTAAATAATTCTCCTGTATTATATCCTCCATAAACTACTCCTGCTCCTGCTCCTAAAAGTGCAATGAAAAAGAAAAAAATAATAATTATTAAGATTGATTTTCTCTTGTTTGCTCTAACTTCGTCATGAATATTAAATGCCATTTATTTAGAAAAAAGTTTTAATAATTAAAATTCAACTTTTGGAACTGCTTTTTCTGTTTCCTCAATTTCAAATAAGTCTTGTTCTTTAAAATTGAAAACTTTTGCAATGAAATTTGAAGGGAATGATTCTCTTTTTGTA
>JBFKKL010000086.1:0-3564 GCA_041631255.1 Candidatus Woesearchaeota archaeon
GGGAGTACGAAGCGCCTTAGTCAAATCTCCATACTTTTCATATCCACCCATTGTAGCAATCTCAGGCAGAGTAGTATCAGCAGGAAGTTCAACATCATCAACAACAAACGTAAACAACGAAAGATTTCGAGCCTTACGCTTACCTGTTGATCCACGGCGCATCTTCGGCATCTCAAACTTAGAAAGATCAAATCCTAAAGTCTCTGCCATTCCATGAATGGACTTACACTGAGCATAAAAAGTTGATCGTGCTTCTCGCCGAGATTTTGCTTGAGCCTCATTAATCATAGGCTCCTGCTTAGGAGCGGAATCAACAAGACCCTTAATGTATCCTGAAACTTCCTGACCAAAGTTTTCCTGTAGGGCAGAAACTAAAGCAGAATAAACAGCTGCCTTAACATCAGGACTCATTTCCTTAAGACCATTAACCGCAGACTCTACTGGCTTAGTCCAAGTATTTTCATGCTTAGAAACAAGCTCTTGAGTTACCTGTCGCTTAACAGATTCCTGACTCCCAGAAAGACTATCAAGTTCTGTATCAATTGCATCAATTGCCCGACGAATCTTTGCAAAAGCTTCTGCAAAAGACTGTTCTTGATCGGGAGTTAATGAAATATCAGCAGAAAAATTATCTTCCTCTTCCTCTTCGGTCAGAGTCTCTTCCTCATTTTCGTAAATCTCTGTGTCAGTCAAAACACTATTCCTTTTCTAGTTGTGATATGTATGCGGACAGTAATCTCTCCGGCTATGTAATTATACTACAGATGACTAGCTCCGATCAAGAAATTTCTCGGTAGTCTTGACCTATGCGTTCAAGGCATAGTCATCGTAATGTTTAATCCCATATTGATGAATCGACTGTACTTTTACCAGGATCTGTTTGTTTATCACTTTCTTTATGACAATAAGCACATCTCCAAGCTAACCTTGCAACATCATTATCAGTCAAGTCTTTTGATTCATGATCTGCTTGAAGAGAATAACTTAATACTCTATTTTCTTCGGGCCAAATCTCTTCAAAATGCGACGGCGCATCTTTTGGTGGGTTAATAGAAGTTTTACCACATTCATGATGTGTTCCTTTAGAATCAATATATCCTACACAAGAAAAAGGAACATAAGAATTAAATAGTTCTTTTCTAGCTCGACGTCGACCAGTTGATCGGACATCTTTCATTTCTTTAGCCATGTAATTCAAAAACTCCTTTTTCTCTAGCGGAGTCTATTATTAGTTGTACTTTAAGCACATCATCGGTTTCTCTTATATGAAATACATCCTCTAACATTAATAAAAATCCATTTAAATATTCTCTATAATCGGGACTATTAAAATACAATTTTTGGTCTACAAAACTTTCTTTTACTGTGGCCATTAAAATACTCCTGCATCTATAGTTAAAACTGTTAAAAGAAAAATTGTTCCAATTAGAATAAAAGACCAAAAAACAACTTCTATTTTATTCATGAGAAATGTCCTACGGTAACAGGATTCCAATTTTTACTACGAAGTAAAGCTAAGCATTTACTTTGAGCATTGACTTGAGTTCTGTGTATTCCCGATTTATACACTACTTCTAACGTGTTAACGTCTACAATATCAAATTGTCTATTTCTTTTATACCATCTAATCGCTATGTCATTCACAGTTTTACCTTAGGGTAGATTAATCTTTTTCTTTTCCATGATTTAGTTTTTTTACAATTCAAACAAGTAGTTTTACCAAAAAGAAAACTACTATAAGGAGGATACGCAATATTTCCACAAGCTGTTTTACCGTGTTTGTTAATTAAAAAATGATGCTTCATCCTAATACTTTTCTTAGTTCTTCTTTCCACTTGAACGCAGGCTTAACTCGATCATCTGTTAAAATACCTTCAAAAGTAGCACTTTTTTCTTGTGAAATAGCTCTAACAAAACCATCTACTGTATTAGGCGCAAAGAATCTATAAAGAACACAAGGAAAAACTGCTCTTGCTCCTGCGTATCTATTCCAACATTGTTCATCTCGACTGGCATTCCACCATTCATCTAACATAAATCCTGTTGTAGTTCCACCGGGCCATTGTTCAGGATCTTTTTGAAGATTCATTCCCTCACCCATAGCAGAATTTATGCAAAGAACATCGAGTTTCCCTTGTTGAAAATTAACTTCAAACTCTCCCATTCGCTTTTTAGATTCAGGTGTTCCATTTAAAATAGCAACAGATTTACCAATATTTCTGCACCGTCTAGCTACTTCTTCAAAAGGCTCATTAAAGTTACAGAACACTAGACAAGATTCATCCAACTCTTCAATTTTATCCATTAATTCATCTATCTTAGCTGAATCGTGAACTTCAATTTTTCTTTCTGAAATAACTTTATTGTTTTCATCTTTAAGTTTTTGAGAAAAAACGGGCCATACAGAAATCTGACGCAATCTAATTAATTGAGCAATAACCGCTGTAGCAGTTAAAACTTCTTCTCGCCGTTCATCCAACCAAATATAAAATTGATCCCGCATTTCATTGTATACTTTTTGCTGTTGAGGATTGTATACAACTTCAATATCAATATCTTGAAATGGAATTTCTTCTTTTCCAATATCTTTACGTGTTCGTCGTACCATTCGGCCTTTCAAACACATATCAAGAATTTTGTCTACTTCAATTTTTCCGCCCATATCCACGTAAGTATTAAAAGCGTTTTCAAATTCTCGTAAACTATGAAATTTTTCAGGATCAAAAATATGAAGATAAGCCCAAATTTCTGCTACTCGATTAACCATAGGAGTACCAGTTAACATTTGAACAAATTTAGTTCTAGGCGTAAATTCTTTAACAGCTTTCCACAAAGCTGTAGGTCCTGAAATATTTGCTCCACCTTTAAGTTTATGAACTTCATCCATTACTAACCATTCGTAATGAGTGTTAGCTAAAGATTTGGTAGTACGCAAAGATTCATAATTAGTAAGAACAACAACTCCATTTAAATGCTTAATCATTTCAAATGAAGTTTCACGTTGAACTTTAGGCATTGAGCCTTTTAATTCAATAACAGGAATTTGATCCTTTGACCATCGTTTAATTTCTCGAGCCGTTCCACCTGTTTCTAGAATATTTGACTTAGTTAGCCATAAACAATTAGTCTGAGGAAACTCTTTGAACAACAAAAGTAATAGCATAATTGTTTCATAGGTTTTCCCCAAACCCATGTAATTAGCATTTAAGAAACCACTTTCACCCTTGAGATAAGCATGATAAGCAGTAACAATATCTTCAATTTGATATGAACGAGCTTTATCCCAAGATGGAGGATTTAATTCCTCAATTTTACGATAGGTTTCTTCAAGTTCTTTTTTAAGCTCTTGTTCTTGCAGTTCAAGCTTTCTTTTAGCTTCTTCTACTTTTTGAAGTTCTCTTTGACGAGTTTGTTCGATTCGCAATTTAGCTATTTCATTGCGTTTATTTTGAATCTCTTTTATAATTTGACGCTGTTCAGCCAATAATTCGTTTTGTCTATCCTGTAATTTTCGTAATTCAATCTCCATATCATTTACAGGATCCGTTGTAAAGTTAAATTGCA
>JBFKKL010000087.1:0-3561 GCA_041631255.1 Candidatus Woesearchaeota archaeon
CCAGAAAAAGAATATGCTCAATTACAAAAAGTAGTTTTAAAGATTGTAAAACATTATGAGACTATTCTTAAAACTCGAGTTGGTACCTTAGTGTATGGTTTAGAAGTTCCTCATGTACATGTACATGTTTTTCCAATAACAAAGGAGATTAATGTTTTTAGATTTAATAATACAAAAAAGTATTTAAATAACGAGGCCGAAAACTATTGTATTAAACTAAAATTAGGAGGGCAAAATTAAAAATGGTAGATTTCTGTTCAAAATGTGGAGCGATAGTTATGGGGAAAAAAGGAGCATCTGTAGAATGTCCTGCATGCGGACAGAAAAATAAAACTAAAGCTGAAGTTAAACTCTCAGTTAAAGTTGAAAAAAAACAAGAAACAGAAATTTTAGATGCAAATAAAACTCAAGCAGCAGAAGTTCACCCAGTAACAAACGAAGTTGAATGTCCTAAATGTGGAGAATTTGAAGCTTATTACTGGTCAAAACAAATGAGGGCAGGAGATGAACCTGAAACACAGTTCTACAAGTGTTGTGTTTGTAAGAATCAATGGCGTAATTACATGTAATCTAATTCTTTCAATGTTTTATCTCCAATAAAAGTAGTTTCTTTAAATTCTTTCAAAAACTCTTCCCCAAAATTCTTACATCCATTTAAACAAATATCAACATATTCTTTTTGATTTAAAGATTCAAATTGAAAATCATAAGTTTCAAAATGTGGGATTCTAAAAACAAAAGCTTTGTGACAAGATTTATCTTCTAAATTTTCAATTTCAATTTGCACTAATTCGTACTCTTTTTCCCGTTTCAAAAGTTCTTCAAAATATTTATCACACATTTCAAAACAAACGCCATTTATGTATTGGTTCCATTCAGATTTTTCAATATTTAAAACGCACGCATCTTCTCTTGTTTGGGATTTAACATTAAACACTCTAATAAATCCATACAATTTTGCAGGAAAAAGAATCTCAGCACTAGGACAAGTTTTTTTCAAGGATTCTTCATTAATTAAAGATCCATATCCAAAAATTTTAATCTTGCCGTTTGTAAACATAAAGAATTAATTTAATAAGAAGTTAAAAAGATTTTGCAAGATTTAATTTCAATAATCTTCTTCAGGTTTTCCTTTTAGTGGCCAAATAAAACCTTTAGTTTTAGAATGCATCCTCCAATATAGGGCAAAACTTTTTTGTTTTTTATAATTCTCAAATGCTTTGATATCAGCATCAAGAGAATTTTTAAGATTCCGATCTTCTGCACCAGTTTCTAATTTGGCTCTTGCTTCTTGAATTCTAGTTTCAAAAAAACTTTCCAACGAAATTGACAATTCATATAAATAGCTATTAGGAAAAGAACCATTAGTTCCAATAAATTGTTCAATCGTAACAAATCCAACTTCATCTCCTTCTGAAATGAGCTTTAATCCTCTTTTTAATTCTTTTATTCTGGATGGATGAATTCCCATTCTATTTTTTTAAGAATAAAGTATTTAAATTTTTGTTATAAAAAGGTTTTGTGTAAATAGACATTCTGTGTAAATAGAATGTGTTTTGTGTAAATAGAAATTTTGGATTATTAGATTTAAATTTTCATTCAGACCAAGATTCAGACCATAATTTGATAGTATAGTAGGGTTTTAAGCTAAATTCAGGCCATATAGTTAGCCCGTTATTATATATACTTTAATTTGGTCTGAATTTTTTCAATTGCATCTTTTCTTGTACATATAGTCACATTATATTTTTTTAATAATATTTCATAATGTCTTTTATAATCTGAATTTGTTAATACAACTAACCATCTTCTTTTATACTTCTCATTTAAATCACTAAATTTCTTTTCAAGTCTTAATTTATGTTTAATGAATCCTTTTCCTGTTTCAACTTCTATTGCAAAAGTTCTCTTATTCTTATGTACAATAATGTCTGCATCCTTTACAATACTTATTTCAGTTTTCAGTTTATTCCTATTTAATTCTTGATTTATATTCTGTACTAAAAATGTATGATCTATTGACTCTACTGGATTTAGTACTTCTTTATTTGAAAGGTGGAGTAACTATAAATATGGGAAGGGAAGTAAATTTGCTAAAGAAAAAGGTAAAGAAAGAATCTGGAGAAAACTTCATGCAGTTGTTGGATGTAAAACTAATATTGTGATTTCAACTACGGTTACTGATAAAAGTTATCATGACTCCCCTATGCTTGAACCAACACTACAAGATAGAACCAAATATTTCGATCTTGAAGATTTTGTTGCAGATAAAGCGTATAGTTCTAAGAAAATTCTAATGTTTCTTAGTACTTTAGGCCTAAACCCAATTATCCCATTTAAAAAAAATGCAAGACCTCGAAGTAAATATACTCCTGATTGTGATGGAGACATGTTTATTTGGAGAAAGATGTTCTACTATTTTAGAGACCATCAAGATGAATTTATGAAAAGATATCATGTTAGATCAAATGTTGAAACAGTTTTTCATATGATTAAGAAGAAATTTGGAAATTCTGTCAAGACTAAGAGTATGAATTCAAATAATAATGAGATTAAAATAAAGTGTCTATGTCACAATATTTGCGTTTTAATCCAAGAAAGCTTTGAAAGTGGTATTGAAATAGATTTCAAATCCTGTGTAAATAAAATAGATTAGTGTAAATTCTTATACCCTATTTACACAAAACCTTATAAAAATAAAAAAAGATTTACTTTTTCTTTTTATCTTTCTTAGAATCTTCTTTTTTCTCTTCAGCTTCAGTATCAACTACTTTTTCTTTTTTACCTTTAGTTGATTTTTCTTCCCTTTCTTCCCCTTCATTTGCTTGAGCCTCCTGAGCCTGTTTTTGATACATTTCCATGAAAACTTCTTGAGCTTTTTTATTGATTGACTCCATCTTGTTTTTCATTTTTTGAATATCTCTCTTTTCAGCTTTAAGCATCTCTTCTAACTCTTTTATTTCTTCAATTACAGGACCTACTTTTTTCTGATCAACTTTATCTTTGTTTTCATCAAGAGTTTTCTTAGTCTGGTAAACTAATTGTTCAGCCTGGTTTACAGTTTCAATTTCTTCTTTTCTTTTTTTGTCTTCTTCAGCATGTTTTTCAGCATCTTCTTGCATCTTTTTAATTTCATCATCTGATAAATTAGTTGAAGCAACAATTTTAATTGATTGTTCTTTTCCAGTTCCTAAATCTTTAGCTGAAACATTCACAATTCCGTTTGCATCAATATCAAATTTAACTTCAATTTGAGGAACACCACGAGGCGCATTTGGAATTCCTTCAAGGTTAAATGAACCTAGAACTTTATTTCCTTCAAACATCTCTCTCTCTCCTTGACCAACTCTAATTGTAACAGCAGATTGATTATCTTCAGCAGTTGAAAACACTTGCTTTCCTGATGTTGGAATTGTAGTATTTTTCTCAATAATTTTTGTGAAGACTCCTCCAAGTGTTTCAATACCTAAAGAAAGAGGAGTAACATCAAGAAGTAAAACATCTTTAACTTCGCCAGCTAGAACTCCTCCTTGAATTGAAGCTCCAATAGCAACCGCTTCA
>JBFKKL010000088.1:0-3508 GCA_041631255.1 Candidatus Woesearchaeota archaeon
AAGTACTCGAAATTGCGTAACTTTTAAAAACGTAAATAATTCATTATTTCTACGATGACTTTTGAAAACAAATACGATCCAAAACAAAGAGAAGCAGAAATTTTAAAATTCTGGGAAGAAAATAAAGTATTTGTTTTTGATGTCAAGACTAAAAAACCTATTTTTTCAATTGACACACCACCTCCAACAATGTCTGGAAAAATGCACGCAGGCCATGCTTTTTCATACACCCAAACAGATTTTGTTGCACGTTTTAAACGTATGAGAGGATTTGAAGTTTACTATCCTTTTGGAACTGATGATAATGGTCTTCCAACAGAAAAACTTGTTCAAAAAGAAAAGAAAGTTAACTTAAGAAAATTAACAAGAGATGAAGCTGTTAAAGTTACTATGGATTATTTAGAAGATACTAGACCTTCATTTGTTCAAGACTGGAAAAATTTAGGAATATCTTCTGATTTTGAGAATTTACGTTATTCAACTATTAGCCCATATTCACAAAAAATTTCACAGCAAACTTTCATTGAATTATATAAAAAAGGACTTATTGAGCAAAGAGAAGGGCCTGTTGCTTGGGATAGAGTTTTTCAGACTGCAATTGCTCAAGCTGAACTTGAAGACGTTGAAAGGAAGGCGTATTTGAATTATGTTAAAGCTAAAATTATTTCTACTGAAAATACTTACATGATTTACGCTACAACAAGACCTGAATTGTGTTTTGGAGTTGTTGGAATGAGCCTTGAAGATAATGGAGATTATGTTAAATTAAAAGTTGGAGATGAATTTTGGATTACTGGAAAAACAACAGTTGAAGAAAAATTCAAAGAATTTGATTATGAAATTGTTGAAGAATTAAAAGGACAAAATTTAATTGGTGAAAATGTAATTATTCCTATCGTTAATAGAGAGGTTGAAATATCTCACGATGTTGCTGTAAAAGCTGATTTTGGAACTGGAATTGCTTACTTTTGTACATATGGTGGTTCAGAAGATATTGAATGGACAGTTAGGCACAAGAAGGACCCTATTCAAGTTCTTGATAAAGCTGGACGAATGATTTCAACTACTGAAAAGTATGATGGAAAATTGGCTGAAGAAGCTAGAAAAGAAATTATTAAAGATCTTGAAGAGGAAAATCATCTAATTAAAAAAGAAGAAAAAGTACAGAATGTTAATGTTGGAGAGAGATCAGGAGCTGAAGTTGAATTTATAGTTTCAAAACAATGGTATGTAAATTATATTGATAAAAAAGAATATCTTTTTGAAATGGCTCAAAAGTTTAATTGGAAACCTGAGTTTATGAAATCACGTCTTGAAAATTGGATTAAAGGTTTGAACTGGGATTGGGGATTTTCAAGACAGAGAAAATTTGGTATTCCTATTCCTGTATGGTTTGATGAAAAAGGTAAAATGTATTTACCTGATGAAGATCAATTGCCTGTTGATCCTTTGAAAGATAGACCTAAAAGTGCTCCTAAAGATATTAAATTAATTCCTGAAGAAGATGTGTTTGATACTTGGTTTACCTCGGCTTCAACCCCATTTTTAGCAATTAATTTAGTAGAAAGTGAAGCTTTGAAAAAGAAATTGTTTCCTATGAACTTACGTCCACAAGCTCATGATATTATTAACTTTTGGCTCTTTTACACTATGGCTAAAACTAATCTTTTAACAGGGAAAAATCCTTTTGAAGATGTTGCTGTTTCAGGATGGCTTCTTGATCCTAATGGTAAGAAGATGAGTAAATCAAAAGGGAATGGAATTGAACCTCAAGAAGTTGCTCAAAAATATTCAAATGATGCTTTAAGGTTTCTAGCTTCTTCATCTAAACTTGGATATGATCTGCCTTATCAAGAAAAAGAAGTTCAAACTGGAATTAAACTTGCCAACAAATTGTATAATGCAAATAAATTTGCTTCAATGCTTCTAAAAGATTTTACTAAAAAAGATAGAGATATTGATTACAAAAATTTGAGGACAATTGACAAATGGGTTTTAGCAAGATTGCAAAAAGTGATTGAAACTGCAACTAAAGCATTTGAAAATTATGACTATAGTCATGCAAAATCTTCTTTTGATTTGTTTTTTATGAGAGATGTTGCTGACAATTACCTTGAAATTGTTAAACAAAGATTATGGAAACCTGAGGAATTTGGTAAAGATGAATGTTTGAAAGCTCAGCAAACATTGTATAATGTATTGTATAATTCATTAAAAGGTTTAAGTCCTATTGTTCCTTTTATTACTGAAGATATTTACCAAAATTTTTACAAAGAATTTGAAGGAGAAGTTTCAATTCACAGAACTAGTTGGCCAGAAGTTCAAAAAGAATTTGTAGATGAGATGCTAGTTGAAGTTGGAAATAAATTTATTGAAGTTGTTGGTACAGTTCGTAAATTCAAAGCTGAAAAACAAGTCTCAATGAAAACTGAGCTTGAAAATTTAGTTATTACTTGTTCAAATGAGGTTAAGGAATTTATTGAAGATAGTATCCTAGACTTGAAAGCAGTAACATCAGCTAAAAATATTGAATTTGTTTCTGGAGAATTTGATGTTGAAATTGAACTTGCTAAGGATTAGATATATAAATCTTCATCTCTTATATTAGTTTCATGACAAACTATCTTATTTTACTGCCGCCTTCTGAAGGAAAGAAATCAGGGGGAGAAATTAGTAAACCTTACAGAATTGCACAAAATTTTGAGAGCTCGAATTATTTTAAAGAGGATCTTTCAAGCTATAGAGAATTTATTTATGAAGAAACTTTAAGATTTTTAAGTGAGCATGATGATAAAGACATAGAAAAATTCTTTGGACTAAAAGATAGGAATATGGAGAATGCTAAACAGGTAATGTATGATTATTTAGATTTACCTACAATGAGAGCGGTTGAAAGATTCAATGGAGTTATGTTTACAGCTATTTCTTACTACACCATGGATTTAGCTCAAAAGGAAAATTTTGAAATTTCAGTTTTATTCATTGATGGACTTTTTGGAGTTATAAAACCAAATGATTTGATTCCTGAATATAAACTTAAAATTTCATCGAAAATGTATGATACAAAAATTCAAGATTACTGGAAAAAACACTTACTTGGAGTTTTGAAAAGAGAATCAAAAAAAAAAGTAGTAATTGATATACTGCCTGAAGAACATAGAAAGGTTTTGTCGCCTGAATTTTTTGATGAATATTATATTATTCAATTTTGTGATAGAAAAAATGGAGAAATAAAGCAAGCAGGACATAACTCAAAACAATTGAAAGGTGAACTTGTAAGATTTATTTGTTCAAAAGAAAATATCTCTAGAAAAACTCTTGAAGAATTTGGACATTCTCTTGGGTACTATTATAATCAAGAACTATCTGATAAACAAAAAATTGTTTATTTGAAAGAATAATTAAATTGTGGATAAATTGAGTGAATAAAGTTTATAAGTTTTAGAAATTTTGAAATATTCTAGATGTCTACGCTAGTTGCTTTACTCAGTTCAGGAAAAGGAACATG
>JBFKKL010000089.1:0-3502 GCA_041631255.1 Candidatus Woesearchaeota archaeon
GAACAATTTACAAACTAATTTAGCTTTTTCTGCTCTGTGTTCAGGAGTTGTTCCAACATGAGGTAAAACAAAATTTTCTAAGTAGAAAGAAAGTCTATCGGCCCTCTCTGTTGTTGACCCAACAAGATTGAATCTTTTTGATAAAATTTCAAATACTTCTTCTTCATCTTTTAGAGCTGAATATTCAGACATTTGAAATACAACATCTGAATCAGCAACTTCAGTAAACCCGATAATTTCTTTATCTGAAGTTAATCCTAATGCCTTAATTAAAAGGAATAAAGGAATATTTTTGAAGTTTCCAAAAGTATAAACGTATGATCCATCTTTTAATCTTTTAATCTCTTGAAGTGATTTGTAAACTCCCCTTTCTGAAAACATTCTTCCAACTGGTTCTTCAACATTGATGTCTTCAATAAAGAATTTGTTAAGAGATAAATCTTCCATTAATACAACTACTTTTTCAGTTCCATTTACAACAAAATATCCACCTGGTTCATCAGGATCTTCACCAATTTCGATTAGTTCTTCTCTTGATTTATTGTTCAATATACATTTATCAGATTTAAGCATAATTGGCATTTTTGCAATTTGCACTTCAAATTCATCCTTTTGAGTTCCAATAACTGTTGAGACTTTTAAGAATAGAGGGGCAGCGTAAGTTAAACCTCTAAGCCTTGCAACATTTGGAGTTAGTCTTGTGATTGATCCGTCAACTTCAATGTGTGCTGGCTCTCCTAACCAAACATCTTCAATTTTTAAGTTAACTTCATCATAAACTTCTAGCAAATACTCAGGAATTTGAGTCCTGTCAAATCCAAGAGTAATTCTTTTAATTCCTTCTTCAATAAAATAATTGTAAGACCTTAATTGGCTCTCAACAATAGAATTATCTTTGAAATATGCTTGTAATACTTCTTTATTGTTTGCCATTTTACTCAATTACCACCCTATAATATTTACTTTCACCAGCAAAGCTTCTTCTAGTGATTTCAACAACATCTCCAGCTTCAAGTTCCATCTCTTTAAGAGCGACATCACTTGTTTTTATTTTTGGAAGTTGTAGAATGTTTTTTAGATTGTGTTTAGCAAGGAGTTTTTCAACTTCTTGAGGAGAAATTTTCTTATGGTTTGGTATTAGAATGTTTTTGCTATCCATTTGTTGTATATTGAAACTTTGATAACCGAGCCCTACGGGATTCGAACCCGCGACACCTGGATTAAAAGTCCAGTGCTCTACCAGACTGAGCTAAGAGCTCATCGATTAACGTGAAATTGCCTCCCGCCCCATAAGGAGTCAGGAGGCTGTTATGCCAAAAGGCTACGCCCAAGCCGGGATTCGAACCCGGGTCGCGGCCTCGACAGGGCCGCATGATAGGCCGGACTACACTACTTGGGCACCTACCTACGTAATTTTCCAACAAGTCCAAACACCCGGATTTGAACCGGGAACCTGTCGGGTTCTGCATCATGCAAAAGTGGTCGCTGGACCTTTTCATACTAGTTCTTTAAAGAACCAATCAAAGAGACTTTACAGCCGACCGCTCTACCGTTGAGCTATGTTTGGAATTTGACCTACTTGTTGTAGTAATATCGAATTCCAAACCCTTTATAAAGCTTTTTGAGAGCTTATTTCTTTTTTGGAGAAAAGGAAATTTTTGGAAGAGGAATTGGAGCAGGCAGATTTAATGAATCTGAAAGCTCTAAAGCCTTTACAATTGCTTTTGAGTAAACAAATTTATGAACTTGTTCATTAACACTTTGTGGAAGTTTTTTATCTTTAGTCCAAGTCTTTAATGATTCTTCAACAATTTCCGGAGTATCTGTATAAATTGAATCTCCTTTGATTGAAACTTTTCCTAATCCTTTGTAAACAACATCAAATGAAAAATCTACTTTTAGAACTTCATTCTTTTTTCCACCAACAGTAACTGAAGTTTTTTGTGCATCAACTAATGTTAAGTTATGTGTAATTTCAATTCCTCCCTTTAAGGAGCTCCCTTCCCTTTTACATGAAAATTCTGTGAAACTAAATCCTATTACTGCCATTTTTCTATTTTACCTTCATTGAATCTACTTCTTTTTTAATCTTTGGTAGTTCTTTTTTTAAAAATTCTACAGGATCTTTTTTACCTGCCATTTTTAGATAAAACTCAGTTTTATCAAGTAGGTGGTGTTCCTTGTGAATTCCTACAATATCAACATCACTGTGATTTTCTAGGTGAGCTTTTAAAACTGAAAATAGTGATTCTTCATTTGAATCTACTACTAGTTTAAGAACTCCGTTTTCTGAAGTTTTTTCAATTATATTCATTTTTATTGTAATAATTCAACCTTTTTTAGCTCGAAAGCTTTAAGAGGTACAACTTTTTTCAAATCATTTCTGAATTGATTTTGAACTTTTCCAAAAATAACTGATGACATAAATTCATCATAAGTTCTTTGTTCTAGTTCTTTTTTAATTAAGTCAATTGTTTGAGCCCTTAGAGCAGCTGCAATTAATTGTGTAACATTTGATTTTGTTACAATAAAAGGTTTAATCCTAACTTCTTTGTTGTCTTTTGTAGTTGCTACAAATGAATCTTCAATTAATGTTGATCTTGATTTTACGTGTCTTCCCAAGTAATATGCAATTTGTTCATAAATTGAAACTGTAGTTTTAGCAACTCCTGAAGCAACCTCAGTTACTCTAAATGTAAGTCTTATGTTTTGGTTTTTCATACTACCTGTAACATACATTAAATTCATCTTAGCCGTCTTACCAACCATTGAAGCTAAATCCGTTACTTGTGAATTACCAACGTTTTGTGAATTCAGATATTCTGGAGCTACAATTTGAACAGGAAATTTTCTTTTTGCTTTCTTTACCTTTGATTTAACTACTACTTTTGCCATTTTTAGTCAATCCTCCCTGCGTTTTTGTAATATTTAGTTAATCTCCTAATTTTTGATTCAATTAATAGAAGACCTCTTTTATTATGGACATCGTTTCTGTTGTTTTCCATGTGTTTCTTAAGTTTTTGGGCTTTATCTTGAAGCGCTTTAAGATCTTCAGGAATTTTTGGAGAAACTTTGTTTTCTTCTAAGATCTTCCCTATTGACTTTCCTGTTAAAGTTTTAACTGATGGGACACCATGTGTATCTCTTAGAATTCTTCCTATTTCTGTTGCTCCTTTTGCATCTTCTTTTGCAAATTTAACAATTAGACTTTCAACATCTTTTGCTTTTGCTTTAACAAAAGAGTTGTCCTTTTCTACAGGTCTTGTTGACCCAGATTTTCCTTTTACTCTTGCGTGTACTCTTGCCATTTTCAGGTATACTATTGTATTTCACAATACTGCATCCCACAAAATCATATGATTTTAAAGCATACTGTGTAGAGAAAATGAATTAAGTTTGGTTTAAAAACGTTGCGGGCGAAAATTGCTTTTAGAATTTAGATATAGTCCCGCCCGGATTCGAACCGGGGTCCTAGCATCCAAAGTGCTAGATGATAGTCCAC
>JBFKKL010000090.1:0-3460 GCA_041631255.1 Candidatus Woesearchaeota archaeon
TATAAAGTTAAGTTCTGGAAACCATACACTAGATGTTCAACTTAAAGTAGGAGAAAAAATCATCGACTCAGAAAAATTTGTAGTTTCAATCAAAGAATTAACTTGGTTTCAAAAAATAATTAGATTCTTTAGTAATTTGTTTACTTTTTAGACATTATTATTTTCAAATTTTTCAATTTTAACTGAATATTTTGAGTTCTTTCTTTTCAAAAGTGCAATTCTTGAATTAGGCGCTGAATCAACATATTCATAGTTTTCCAAATAATTAGCAAGTTTTTTAGCAAAAGCTTCAACTTCCAAGAATTCAGGCATATCATCTTTAGTATGTCTCCCTTGACTCATTCCTAAATGCATATAAGCTTTTATTTCAATAAAATCGGGCTTTGCTAAATCAAAAAGTGTTTTATAATTTTCAAAATATTCCTCTTTATCATTAAAATTCTTGATCTGAGTAAATCTAATTAATCGCCTTGTATCAAGTCTTGAAGAAATACTCAAAGACCTCAATAATCTTTCCCAACCATCTTCATACAAAGACATATTCACTTTATTGAATATCTCCTTTGTTGGAGCTTCAAGTGAAATATAAAGCTGCGTTGGAAGTGCTGTTCTATCCTTCTCAAGCTTTTCAAAAAACTCAGGAATTTGAGCATTAGTTACAATAAAAATCGACCTAGTTTTAGGAAATGACTTCAAATATCCTACCATCTTGTCCAAATGAGGATACATTGTAGGCTCACCTGAAAGTGAAATTGCAAAATGAGTCGGCGTTTGAGCTTCCATATATTTTTTTGAATCAACCTCAGAATTCCCTCCAAAACCTTGAATCAGTTTTCGTCTCTCTATTAATAAATTATCAACAATTTCTTTGAAATCATCAACATTCTCAGCCTTAACCTCAATATTTTTCATAAACTCCATAGGCCTCCAGCAAAATGAACAATTCTCTTGACACCACATAGCAGCAGGTGAAAATTCCATGCAAGAATGACATTCAATACCGTAGAATTTCTCTTTGTAGCAAGTCCCTTTTCCTTTAAGTGATTTCTTTGACCAACCACAAATCTGAACTGCACTATGTCCATAAACTCTGTATTGCTTCTTAGTTAAATCATTTACAACTTTTTCAGGGAGTCTTAGAACTTCTTTTCCATCTTCTTTTTTTTCTTTAATATTATCCCAAGCCCTATAATATCTATTAGAATTCTCTTTATTTTCTTGGGTTTGAACCATAATTTGAGAAGTTTGTATGTATTTATAAAATCTAACTTCAATAAACAAAAGAAAAACCTTTAAAAAGAGAACCTATTTTACATTTACTATGGGAGCTTAGCTCAGCTGGTAGAGCACCAGACTGAAGATCTGGGTGTCCCCGGTTCAAGTCCGGGAGTTCCCACCTTTTTCTAATAAAATAAAATTTATAAAGATTAAAAATAAGAAATGTCCTATGAAAGAATTTTCTATATACCAATGCCTTCCCTTTACTAGATTAGAACTTGAAGAATTCCCTAGCGTTTCAATTGAAGTAGAACAAGACTCAAAAAGAAGACAATTTCAGGCACTAAGAAAAACTTTAGAAAATATGAATTTTGACCCATATACTATCAAAATGGTCAAAAATAATTGTAGACTTGAAGAAAACAACCTTACTCAAATTGAAGGTTTAGACTTATACATTGTCCCAAGATATGCTTGCAGAAGTGATGTATTTTTATACTCTCTTCACGAAATGGACATGTTATTTGAAAGAAATCCTGATTTTTTAAGCGAAATATTTCCAAAATTAGAAAATTTTTTTGTAGAACCTAAAATTGGAGAAACAATCCAAGATGACGACATATTTGTCGCTGCAGCTCTAAATGGAGTTTCTGATAGATATGAGAAAAGAGAATCTTTAACTCAAGTAATAGAAGATTTAGTTTTTGAATTAGAGCTTGAAATGAAGATATTTCCTGAGGAAGAGAATCTAATTTATGGCTATATGTTACTCAAAGAATACTGTGCGAGACACCATTCTCTTTATGGCACTCAATACTCAAATTTAATCAATTAAATCCATTTTCTTTATAAAAACCAAAATATTTTTTATTTAAATATGAAATGGATTGCAATTAGCGGAAGTTGTAGAATCTGGAATGAAAAAGTTGAAGAAGATGTCAGAATTACAGTTAGAAGCATAATTAAAGACGGAGATTATATCGTAACTGGAGGTGCAACAGGTGTTGACTATATTGCAACAGATGAAATAATTAAACTTAATGCACTAAATAAACTGAAAATCCATTTGCCTGAAAGCCTAGAAACTTATTTGAAGCACTATAAAAATGCTGGAGAAGAATGGGACGGAATTTCTTTAGAAAAAGGTTTAGAATTAGTGAAACAATTAGAATACATTGCTTCAATAGACAAATCAATTTTCTATGAATTCAAAGAAACTGGAAAAATTACTCAAGAAGATTATGATAGAAGAGATTCTGAAACTATAAAGTTAGCTGATGAACTTTATGCATTTAGAGTAAATAATTCCTATGGGACTTCAAATACAATTAGAATGGCGCAAGAGAAAAAAATTCCTGTCCATATTATTGATTATGAAATTAAATAAATAACTTCCACACCCATTTTCTTTATAAAATAATAAATACTCCTAAATCTATGTACGAAGAAATCCAAAAATACTTCGAAGAAAACAAAATTCCCAAATTTAGATTCAAACAATTAATTGATGCTGTTTTCAAACAGCACGTATCAACATTTGATGAAATTACAGTATATCCTAAAGATTTAAGGGAAAAACTAAAAGAGAAATTCGAACTAACATCAATGTTTCTAGTTGAATCTCACAAAGCAGGAAACACAGTAAAATTTGTTCTAAAAACTAAAGATAATCAATTTGTAGAAAGTGTTTTGATGCTCCATAATGACGGTAGAAAAACTGTTTGTGTCTCATCTCAAGTCTTCTGCGCAGTTGGTTGTACATTTTGCGCAACAGGGGCTAACCAATTCAAAAGATCCCTAAAAACAGACGAGATAATAGAACAAGTACTTTTTGTTTCACGTTACCTAAAACACAAAGAAGATAGGGTAACTAATGTAGTTTTCATGGGAATGGGAGAACCATTTCTAGCATATGATAGTGTAATTGAAGCAGTAAAAACTCTAAACTGCAAAGAATACTTCAACATAGGTGCAAGACACATAACAGTATCAACCTCAGGAATAGTTCCTAAAATCTATAATTACGCAGATTTTCCATATCAAACAAGACTAGCTATCTCACTTCACGCTCCAAACGACAAACTACGTTCTGAAATCATGCCAATTAACAAAAGATATTCTCTAAAAGAATTAATGGAAGCTTGCGATTATTTCACAACTAAAACTAACAAAAGAATAAGTTATGAATATGTTTTAATAGACAATATAAACGATAGAGACTCTCATGCAAAAGAACTTGCAA
>JBFKKL010000091.1:0-3450 GCA_041631255.1 Candidatus Woesearchaeota archaeon
ATCAGGAAGTAAACGTTATCTAGTTGATACTGGAATTTTGACCAATTCAATTAGTGCACTTAATCATGTGAGAAAATCTTTAGAAAAAAGAGGTGTTGCTGATCCACAATTGTTAGTTTGGTCGTATGGTCAACTTAAAGCATTGCATAAGTTGGCAGATTTAGATAAACTTTTGACAACAACTCATATAGAAGCAGAATATACTATTGCTATGCCTATTTTTAACCATGTAAATCGCAAATTAAATGATTTTGGTCATAATGATAGAGTTGTTATGGAGTATCAGAGAAGAGTTTATTCTCTACAACAAACTTTATTTGATAAAATTGAGGTTGTGAAATTTACTCATTTAGGAGGAAAAACTTTAGATTGGTGGCTTGAGATATACAAAAATTGTGAAGGATTTCTTCCTGAATATTATAATGGAAGAGAAATAAAACAAGTAAGGGATTCTGACTTAGGTCTTTTAGTAGCTGCTTCAGTTTTGAATGAAGAAGATTCCTTAAATCAATATAAAGTAATTACTGCTGACGGAGATTTAACAAGAGAGCCTAAATTAGTTGTAAATGGTAAGATTTTTACTCCTCCGGAAATTCATTTTGGAAAACCTTGTTGCAAATTTAATAGTTTTAAAGACTTATTTGTAGACCTTCATTATAGTTCTTTAGAACCTGAGTTATCACAATCCTTTTAAACTGATTTGAGTTTTTCTTTATTACCTATATTTTACGTGGGGATCGCCAAGTCAGGTCAAAGGCGCTAGATTTAGGCTCTAGTCCGTAAGGTTCGAGGGTTCAAATCCCTTTCCTCACACTATCTAATTTCTCAAACATAGTTTTATAAGTTAGAAATTTTTTTAATCAATCATGAAAGTTATGACTTGTAGACAACTTGGCGGTGCTTGTGAGAAGAAATTTTATGCTGATTCTTTTGAAAACATTGCTGAATTAAGCAAAACTCATGGTATTGAAATGTTTCAAAATCGAGATGAAGATCATTTAAAAGCTATGGAAAAAATGAAAGAATTGATGAGTAATCCTCGGGCAATGGAAAAATGGGTGCAAAGTAAAAAAGAAGAATTTGACTCTTTACCTGATTCAAATTAAATTAGCTAATTATTATTCTTCACCTTGAAATAATTACTAACATATATATTGTTTTTATTCCAAAAAATCTTCATGAGTGATTCCAAAAAGACTAGTTCTTCTTCAAAAAAAAAACATAATGTTTCTATAGGTAAAGGGGTTACGGTTTCTGTTACTGACAAACAGAAAGATATTTCGTTAATAAATGAGAGTTTTGAATATATAAAAAGTTTAAATAAAAAGCTTGGCTCTATAGAAAAAATCAAAAAAAAACTTTCTGATGATGTATCACAGCTTCAAGATAGGCTCGATACTCATGAAAAAAATAAAAATGCAGTAAATTCTCAAAAAGTTCAGTCTGTTGTGAAAGAGGAAATAATTAGAGAAGTTTCACCTCTTTTGAAAAATCTGGATTCTAAAAGTTTGAAAATTGATGTTTTTGGAGAAGTTGCTAAAGTAATTGATATTGAAATTGAAAAGTTGAGGTCTGAAATTAGTAGTGAGTCTTCTAAAACTAAAAGAAGCTTGGAGAAGAAGTTTTCTGAACTTGAGATGAGAATTGTTGATGTTTTAAGGGAGAACGAGATACTTTCTAAATCACTTACTAAATTTGAGGAAAAAGGATTAAATGATGCTGAGAAGAAATTTGAAAGTCATATTCAGAATGCTGTAAGGTCAGCTTTTAAGAGAATTTCTATTCATCTTGATTCTCAAAAAGATTATTTAGAAGAACTTAGGGGTGACTATAATAAACAATCAACAGAGCTTAAGTCTTTATCAAAATCTATTGATGCTATAAAAAAAGAACTTTCTGTGATACAGACTCAAGATACGGCCCAAGTAAGTTCTCTTGATTCCAAAGTTGAAAAGTTGAAAAAAGATTTTTCCGCACTTGAATCTTTGATTGGTAGATATGAAAATGATTTGTATGGTAAAAGAGAAGAAGAAATTAAACTTTTGAAAGAGGATAAGAATAAACTTGTTAAAGAGTTTACGGCTCAAAGAGATTTTTTAGTTGATAAGCTTAATTCAGTTATTGATAATGTAAATGATTTTGAAGAGAAAGTTAAAGCGATGGAGAAAAATGAAATTAAAAAAGTTGATACTTTAGTAAAGAAATCATTTGAAAAAGAAAAAAATTCATTGTTGGAGTTATTTAAAGAATTCACAACAGATTCTAAAAATCAAAGTAAAAATTTGATTAATAAATTTAATGAAGTTATTGAGAATGTAAATTCATTTGAGAAAAAAATTTTAGATATTGAAAAACAAGATATTAACTCACTTTCAGATTCTCTAATCTCTAACTTTAAAAAGGAGAGAGATGGACTTGTTGCTGAGATATCAAAGAAATTTGAGGGAATTGAAGAGTTAAGAGAATCTTATGAAAAACTAATCAAATCTACCTCAGAAGAGATCAAAGAATCTAGCTTAGAAGCAGTTTCTTTTGTAGTTAAAGAAATTAAAGAAGATGTTTCAAAGCAGTTAGTTGCAAATACTGAAAGTTTGACAAGACTAAAAACACAAAGTGCTGAGGCTCAGAGAAATTTAAGTGAGCATGTTGAGAGCAAATTTACTTCTACATTAAACCAATTTGAAAATAAATTTATGAAACAAGTTCAGCTTTTTGATTCAGAATTAAAAAATAAGGAGAAAGATTTTTTGAAAAAATTAGATGCTGTTGAAAAGGAAAGAGCTGAAGTTGTAAGTGAACTTGAGAAGTATAAAATAGAAGTTGCTAAACTTACAAAAACTTATACTGAGAAATTAGACAAAGAATTACAGCAAATTAAATTTGAAGAAATTAATTTTGAAAATAAAAAAGGAGAGTTCCTTGCGAAAATTGACTCTTTAACTCATGCAAGAAAGATTTCAATTGAAGAAGTGTATGAGAAAGCAAGTAAAGATTTAACTAATATTTTACAGAAATATCGGAGTAATCTAGAGGCTTCAGATAATTCATTTAGGGACACATTCCATGAAAAAGTTGCAAACTTGCATGATTATTTAGAAAAACAACTTAAAGTAATTGAAACTAAATTTGTTGAAAAAAACAGTAAAGAGTTTAAGTCTAAAATTGATTCAGAATATAAGAATTTAGATACAATTAGTAGGAGCTTGTCTTCTCAACTATTGCAGATTGAAAAAAGATATCAAGAACTTGAAGGAAAAGAAAATGATTTTTGGGAGAATCTTAAAGCTCAAGAACAAAAACACGCTGATGATCTAGCATTTGAGACTAATAAGATAAAAGAAAGTGTTGAAGAGAGGATGATGTCCCTTGAAAAACATTTCAATAAGAGATTTTTAGATTATGATTCTCAATTTGGGAGTTTCAAATCTACAATTATTGATGAAGTTGAAG
>JBFKKL010000092.1:0-3421 GCA_041631255.1 Candidatus Woesearchaeota archaeon
CTTCTGTGTATGCCCATTTCCCACTTTGAACTAGAGGAACTAAAGTTTCATACCAAGTGTCTGAACCGTAAGTTACTTCTGAAAAAATTGTTGAAGATGAATCGACTTCAGCTTTATTACAATAATTATCTTCAAGAAGACCAATATCATATTTGGAAATTCCTGTAGGGTAAGAACTTGGAATATAATAAGTTCCGCAACCTGGAAAACCTTGAGCTTCTGTAGCGCCTGAAGTTGTTGCTGCGTCAACATAAGCCTTATTGGCAGCGTCAGTTGATGCTGTTGGAGTTGCTAAGTTTGATATCTTATTATTGCTCATATCTAAAGCACCAGTTATTTTCGCAGTACTATTGATAAAGAATTTATACAAAGGAGTTGATGTGAAAAAACCTACAAATCCTGTATCTCCATCAACTTTGAAATAAGAATCTTGAGAAGGATTTGACGAATTACCAACAGTAAAGTTTGCTGCAAATATACTTGAAAAAGAAAATAAAAGTCCAATTAATATCGAGTAAAATATTTTCATAAAGAAATCTTTAAGTAAATCATTTTTAAAGTTTTGTCTTCTTTTAACTATTCAACAAATAACCCTATAATGTCAGATTTATGAACAAGTCCAAATTGAGATGAATCTAAAGTCCCGTCCGGACTCTCGCCCAAAATTAAATATGTATCTTCAGGCAAAATTGGATATGAGTTCGCATAAAGATCTAACATTTTTGAATTAATTTTATAAAGTTCTCCCATTGAATTTCTTAACTCTACACCATTAATATAAATAATATTGTCCCCATATCTGAAAGTGTCATTAGGAATAGCTTTTACTCTTTTTAAAATCAAATTATTACTGCCTGAAAAATTGTATAGAACAATATCTTCCCTTTCTAAAGTTGTGAAATTTTTTGTATACTTTATTATGTCACCTGGATTAATTATTGGTTCCATGGAACTGCCTTGAACAATTGCTTCATTTAATTCTTGTTCATTGTAAGAAACAGAAGAAAACTTATGCCAGAGAATAAAAAGAAAAAAAATTATTACTAAGAAAATAAAAAGATAAACATAATTAAATTTCTTATAAACTTTGGCACTAGCCATTTTAAATTAAAATCTCTACACTTCCAGTAATTTTTGTGTTGCCGCTAACATCAAGTTTAACTGAAGGACTAATAGTTCCAATTCCTACATTGCCATTGGACATCACAAATGTTTCTTGAAAACCATCATTACCTGAAGTTGGTTGTAAAAATTCAACATAATTTCTGAATAATAATTCTGACCCATCACCCGAATAATCGGAACCACTATTTCCTGAAGGATCATATCCAAAAGAAATAGTAACTGCATCAGACTGATAATTTGTTCCGTTTGAACCTAATATTAATGCCTTCCATGCAGAGCTATATCCAAAAACTGTGGGAGTGAAACTTGGCCTCGTACCTACACTTATGTCAGTTCCATCATCACTTAAAAGAGAGTTTGTAATTGAACCTGTAGAATTAAATTTGGGAATGTAGTTAGCAGTTCCTGAACCTGAAATTCCTGAACCCTCATCATCAACTTCACAAACTACCGAACCATTTTCATTAATAACCCTTATACTCTCTCCAACTGAACAACTACTTGATACTCTCCTTTGTAAATAAGAAGTATTAGCAGTTAGTGTAACATCTCCTGCTGTGCCTCCTCCAGTTAAACCTGCGCCTGCATTAACTGCTGTGATATCTCCTGATGCAGATGGCCAAGCAGTTCTACAATCTCCTGCTAAACAAATTCTTGAAGAATTTAAATCGTCAGTTACTTCAACACTACCATTGAAGACATAATCTCCACTAAATGTTCCAGATAAAACTTCGTTTGCATTATGGAACCCTACTGAAAAAGAAATTGAAAAAGATGATAAAACTATTATTATTGTTGTGAAATATCTAATATTCATAGCAAAAATCAATTTCATTAGTTTAAAAATTTTTTTATTCATTTTCTAAGAAACAGTGAACCAGATATTTTCTGAATAAGTGTCACACTTCCCTATGTGGCCCCCATAAATATCGTCCCTTTCAATACTTCCCACACAAACATATTCTTTATTTGGTGCTGACCCGCCATAAACTAAATCCATCGAATTAGCATCAGGCGAACTAATACATACTTCTTGCCAATTATAATACCCCGGATATGGTTCAGGATAAGCCGAAGTGTTAGTTACATAAATGTGTGAATTAGTTGTGTTCCCAATATAGAATAAAATCTCATGAAGACCCGAACATTCATTTTCAAATGAAAATGAAATATGGTATAAACACCCTACAGTTTGGTAACTATTTACATTAGGTAATTCTGCGTGAGCTCCTGATAAATAATCTATAGCATATATTTTTCTCTCTTCTAAACTACAAACTGTTGTTATATCTCTAAAAACAAACGAGAAATCAAAAGCTGCTTCTTCAAATACGGTAAAAGAACTAGTTCTTATGTCTTGATTCGTAAAAACTGAAACACTATAAGTTTGACCAATTTCAACAGGACATTCAACATATATTAAGTTGTCCCTATCTATATAACTATTTGTAGTATTATAAATCTCACATTCAACCCCATTTATCAAAATTTTATTAATTGAAAATTTATCAAGATTCCCTTTAACACCCAATACTGTTTTTGTACTACCTACTTTTTTTATTCCTAAAATTTCAAAATTCTCAGGTTTGTTTTGTTCCACTTGAGTATTTATGTCACTTTGAACTCCTTGAAACCATTTCAATGCAACATTAGCTGCTAAAAAAGATACTGCTACAAGAAGAATAACTCCTACTACAGGACCAACTGCCTTCTTGTTTATTAAAATCATATAGACCAATTGTTAAGTTAACATTTTATAAATTTTTGTTGCTCTATTTAAAGTGAAATTGTCCACAAATAAACTTTGTCGTGATGTCCATAATCTTCAAAAATAACAATTTCGCCTTCTTCATCAAAAAATAATATTACAAAATGGTTATTTACATGAACTCTTTTGTATTTCTTTAAACCATATTTTAAGTTTTTATAATGATCCAAAATATTTGAGGATAAAAATTCATTTATCTTTTTATATCATTAAATACTTATTTTTGTTTACTTTTTTTTATTTCTAAAACTATTGTTTCAAACATTTTTTGAGTGATTTTTGGTTTTTGTTTTCCTTTTCTCTCTCTTATCGCTAAAAGTCCAACTTTCTGACAAACTCCTGAAATCTCTGCTCCTGAAAAATCTTTAGTTTCCTTTGCTAATTTTTTAATATCGACTTTTTCAAGTGGCATGTTTTTAGTGTGAATTTTAAATATCTCTTCTCTTGTTTTTTCACTTGGCAGCCCTATTTCAACAATATTGTCTAATCTTCCTGGTCTCTTTAAAGCTTCATCAATTAAATCAACCC
>JBFKKL010000093.1:0-3348 GCA_041631255.1 Candidatus Woesearchaeota archaeon
GCAAAGTGACTTTCCAAAATAATATCTTTATTTTTATTTTTTTTAATATAACCTTCAATTTTCAACAACAATTTATCTAAATCAAAATCAAATGTTTGTAAATTACTTATCTCAACTGTTTTGAACTCTTTTGCCCATTCATTCAAATTTACAAGTTCATATTTTAATTTTTTAGATAATTCTTTTGCAATAGTTGTTTTACCTACTCCAACACTACCTGAAATTACAATTATCATAAATTTAAACTCCTAATTTTTTAATTATATCTTTATGTATAACTTCAATTTCTCTATCTCCATCAATTGTAATAATGTCTCCTTTATAAACATCTAAAATAACTTTCTTAACTTTATCATAAATTTTAAGTCTTTCTTTGAATATTTTTGGATCATCATCTTTACGACCTCTTTTCAAAATTCGTTTTATTAATTTTTTCTCATCAACATGAAGAAATATGACTTTTATATTATACTTGTGTTGTGTTAAAAAACCATATAACCAATATGCTTGGTCAAGTGTTCTTGGAATTCCATCCAAAATTACTTCCTTTTCAGATTTAAAATGGTCTCTAAATAAATCAAATATTTCTAAATCTCCTAGTAAAAGCCCAGAAGTTACATCATAAGATTTAGCCCAAGGTTTTTTCTTCTTTTTGAGTTCAAGTTTTATTAAATCACTCATAACATATTTTTTATATTTAGTATATTTTTTAAGCAGATCTCCTTGAGTTCCTTTCCCTGAACCTGGAGCTCCAAGCATAATAATTGCTAATTTTTGAACCATTTTTTACATCCCTAAGTATAAATATAAAGATAAGAAAAGCCATACAAAAAAACTCGAAATTGAAAGCGTTATATAAAATTTCTTAGATCTCATATTAATTAACAAAAAAATTATTTTATAAATTTTAAGTTTCAAAAAAATTAATTACTTCATGAAATCATTCTTTCAGTTCCACACATTCTATAATACTGTTCTTGTGTCAATAAATCAACATATTGTACATTATTATCATTAAAATAAGATTCTTTAAGGTACCCAACAGCAGCTCCAGTTCCTGCAATAACTCCAATTTTAAGTAAATAAGGTGTTGCTGAAAGTTTAACATCTCTTCCTGCTGCAAGTTCTGCTAATTCATTTTGGGCCAAAGACCTAAGTCCTTCCAATTGTTCAACTTTAATTCCTTGACTTCTCAAATTACTAATAACATTATCAGAAACAAGTCCCTCTGTACTATCTAGAAGTTTTTGATATTCCGCCATTGAAGATTTTCCTTGAATAACTTTAGAATCTATCTCTTTCAAGTTCTTAACACCCATTGCATCCATAAAATTGGATAAACTATCAAATTTAGAAGCGGTGATAGGGTCTGTTTGCCTTATACCATTCGCCAAACTTTTCAAATCTTTAGGTGATGCATCAAACTTCATTGCTTTTTCATAAACTTTGAATTTTTTTGCGCCCAAAACTAAATCTACTTTCTTAATATCAGATAAATCATCTAAATGTGCCTTATTTGATATTTTAACAAAACCTTTTGTTTTTCTAATTAAATCACTAATCTTATCCATTTTTTTAATTAGTTTAGCTCCATCATAAATTGCATTTGCTGCTTTCCAAGCCCCTCTTGCAGCACCTACCACAAATCCAATTATTGCTCCAGGAACAGCAGTAACTCCTCCTAATAATGCTCCTCCTGCTGCCCCCATCGCTGCTCCTGCCATAGCTTCAGCCATAAATTCAAGAGCTATACCTCCTCCAATAGCAATTGCTGTTCCTCCTGCAGCATATAATGCTGCACTTTTCATTTTGTCCTCAAAATTTTTATCTACTCTATCAAATCTATAAACTACAAACATATTGTCACTAGAATCAATTGTTTTAATTTTCAAATCTTGTAAATCTTCAATTTGTTGTCCTAAAAGATTAAACATCGGAGCAGTAAATTCGTCATTTCCTTCTTCAAGCAAATTTCTATACTCCTCTCTAAGTTCATCAATTTGAGAATCATTTACATCTCCATATCTTATAGAAATTATTTCAAAATATGTAATATTTTTACCTTTAGGTTTTGATTTTTTAGTCCATTCTAAAAATTCTTCAAAAGAATAAGCCGCATCATTTTTATCAAATGAAATTTTCCCACATTCAAAACACCACTTACCTGTTGTATCCCATTCACTCAAAAAATCATGTTTTCCTTCACCATATCTAAACCAACATCTATGCATAGCATCAGCTATTTTTCTAAAAGATTCTTCCTTTTCAGATAAATCAATATTTTTAATTTCGTCAACCTTACATTTTTGATTTATTTCATAAAGATAAAACCCAAGCCCTAATTTTGTAAAGTCTTTACTAGAAACTAAAGCCCTACACAATAAATCATCTGACTCCGTAACAATAGTACTTGAAGTAGTTTTCATATAAGTAAAAAGTAAAAAAAAAATTAAAAGTGAAATAACTGTTGAAACAAATGCAGTCATAACGGTAATTCCTTTTTTGTTTTTCATTCTAAAACCACCTCGGATAATCCAACATATTGGCTATATGTTATAATAATTTTTACATTTTTATTTTCAATTTGAGTATTAAAATGATAAAATCTTGCATCATCTTCAAAAAAAATTCCTGATATATCGTCAAATTCTTGATCTTTTATCTGGGAACTTAATATTTTAGTACCACCTAAATAAAGATTTCCATCATTATCTTTTCTTAAAACATCCCTTGATTTAACTTCCACAAATGAATCTATTTCTTGTACATAATAGTAAGCCTTAGAATTTGAAACTACTACATATTTACAAAGAGGTAATGAACAATAAGGGTTTTTAATCTCAAAAACTTTATCATTAAATAATTCTCTTAACTTTTTCTTAAGCAAAGAATCTGATAATTTTTCACTATTCGTAAGCTCTATATTTTTAGATTCAAATATTTCATTGAAAAAATAATTTTGATTTGATTGCACAAAAATAGCATCTTTCATTGATAAAGCAACTAAATTATACTGCCCACCCTCTGAACTTATTGTTTTAGAATAATCTTTAAGTTTATCAATAAAATTATTATAAGATATACTTTGATAATTATTACCTAATATGGAAACACAGTCATTGCCTGGACAAACCAAATTACTTCTATCTGGGTTCCAAACAAAAATTTTTCCTTGTTTTGCTCCATTAATTTCTATATCAAAAGTTATTTCTTTATTCAAATATGGGAGATTAGAAAAGTCTTGGTCTTTATTTGCACCTACAAGATCAAGTCCTGTTATAAAACTTTCAAAACTACAAAGTTTAGATTTTGCAATTGAATTTGAATAAGCTGACTTTGATAAGAATA
>JBFKKL010000094.1:0-3340 GCA_041631255.1 Candidatus Woesearchaeota archaeon
AGTGTCTTAAGTTTCATGAAAAAGAAGCAGTAAACAGTGTGAAATTAGAATTAAGACCAAATTACTTATTAGAAGTCCCAAGGTTAATTGAAGATATTCAAACTTTCACAGGTGTGAGTTTGGATGTTCAAAATATTCCCGAAACTATAGTAGGACATACAACTTACGATTATGGATTTAGAATTCCACAAGCATCAAGACCTCCAATTAAACAAGGGCCTTACGGAGTAACTGTATATTACAAATAAAAATGGATTTTATTGAAGATAAGAGATGGGATAGAAGAGATGTTCTTAAAGCAGGTTTAGGCCTTGCTGTTCCATCTTCTTTGGCCACATTAGGCGTTAATTCTAGTAATTCTAAAGAATCTCAAATAGACTCAGGAGAAATGTACTCAAGTCATTCAATAGAGTCAGTATTAGAGTACTTAGGAAGTTCAGAAGATCAAAATCAATTGTGTAGTTCTCAAGAATATAACATTGTCTTAAATGATGGAAACTATTCTGTAATTAAAGAAGAAACTCGAAACCAAAAAGAAGCTTTTAATGTTTCATATGGAATTGGACCAAATTTAGATGCTTTAGTTAAAGATTATAAAAAAGTTTATGCTCAACTAGGAGAAAACTTAGGAAAAGCTTTGTTTATTGGAAAAACGCCTGAAAACCAATATGTATTATTTTATAGGAGAGCAGGAGATAGAAGCTCGACATATGATGTTGCACAAAATCATAGAAAGACATTAAAAACTGTTAAACTCTCGGCTTCAATAAGGCGAGAACAAAACGATGAAGTAGTTTACAATGAATCTATGTTTTTAGATGAAACTGAAATTTTCATACCAAAACCAAAAGAGGTAATAGTGGCAAAAAGAAAAGTTGCAACTGCAACAGATTTAGAATTAGAAATTGAAGATTATATAGGTAATCTAAGAAGAAAAGGAGTAATTCCACAAAATGAAAATACGGCTTGGTCGGTTTACGATTATACCCTAGGAGAAAAACTAGTATCGATAAATGAAGATACTCCTATGCAAGCAGCTAGTATGATGAAACCTTTTGTTGCTTTAGCTTTTTTTCAAAAAGTAAAGGAAGGTGGCTTGAAATATGGGACTAGAAGTAAAGCAGAACTTAAGGCCATGTTTCAAAGAAGTAGTAATCCTTCAACTAATTGGGCAATGAGACACCTTGGAGGGCCCGAAGGAGTTCAAAAAATTCTAGAATTACACTTTGGAGGGCTGTTTGAACAAACACAAATTGTAGAATACATTCCACAAAACGGAAGAACATATAAGAATCAAGCATCTGCTCACGATTACAGCAGATTTTTGTATGCTCTTTGGAATAATAATCTTCCACATTCAAAAGAGTTGAAAAGACTTCTTGCATTAGGAAAAGATAGGATTTATACCGGAGTAAAATCAATTCCTAGTGGAACTTTAGTATATAATAAAACAGGGTCTACTGCAATGCTTTGTGGAGACATGGGAATTTTGTGTCCAAAAGGAAAAGATAAAAAAAGATATCCTTATTCACTTGTTGGAATAATTGAAAAAAATGAGAGGGCAAAAAATTATAGGGACTGGAAAGCAAAAAGATCGAATGTTATAAGAGGAGTTTCTGCAATAGTCTATAATGAAATGAAAAGAAGACATAACCTTACCTAACTTGAAAAGTTATACAAACATTTATATAGATAGTTAATATATTAACAGTTAATATATGAACCGAAATTTATCACTTGATGAAATGAAGTCTCAACTTCAAATAGATTGGAACTTTAAGGACAAAGATGAAATGATAGATAAATCTATTTTATCAAATCAAGATATTCCTAATAATGCAAAAGTTGGGATAATAATAACAAGACTTGCTCAAATTTATGAAGAGATACAAGAAAAAATTCTAGAAAAATATGATTTAACTGGGCCACAAATGAATGTTTTGAAAATGCTTTTTTTTTCTAAAACTAACGGTATTACACAAGATAAGATTTCTCAAATGATTTTCACATCCAAAGCTAATGTTTCAACTCTTTTATCAAGAATGCAAGATAAAGAATTAATTGAAAGAATTGAAAATCCAAATAATAAAAGAGAAAAACTTGTTAAAATAACAAATAAGGGAAAAGATAAAATAAAACAAATCCATAAAGCAGAAAGCCATAGACAAAATATTAATCTACTATCGAACAAAGATAACGAACAATTAATTAATCTATTAAACAAGTTAAGATCGAAAATTAAGGAGTTGGGAAATGAATAGAGTTGTAATTGAAGCTAGAGATATTTGGAAAACGTACTATTTAGGAGATAATGTATTAAATGTTCTTAAAGGGATAACTTTCAAAGTACACAAAGGAGAGTTTGTTGCAATTGTTGGAAAATCTGGTTCAGGTAAAACTACTCTTGTTAATCAGATTGGTTGTTTAGATTCTCCAACTAAAGGAGAAATAGTTTTAGGTGGACAAAGAATTTCTCATCTTTCTGAAAGTGATTTGGCAGTAATTAGAGGAAAGAAAATAGGTTATGTTTTTCAAAAATTTAATCTTATTAAAACACTTTCAGCCCAAGAAAATGTTGAAATGCCAATGATATTTCAGAATGTGTCAAAAGAAAGAAGAGCTCAAAAAGCCCAAAGACTCCTAAGAGATTTTGATATGGGCGAGAGATTAATTAATAAGCCCTCTGAGCTCTCAGGAGGGCAACAACAAAGGGTGGCAATAGCTCGTGCTCTCGCGAACGAACCCGATATCATCTTAGCTGATGAACCTACAGGAAATTTAGATTCCAAAACTGGAATAATTGTTATGGAATATTTATTAAAACTAAATAAAATGGGTAAAACAATTATTTTAGTAACACACGATGATAAACTTTCAATGTGTGCGAACCGAATAATTACACTTATAGATGGAAAAATTGTAAGTGATACTATTAACCCAAATCCGACTAAACTAGAAGAAAAATGAAAAAAAATATACTACTTTACCTTTTGGTAATATTAATGGCATGTATGGGCAGCACATTTGCTGCAGGACTAAATGTAGTTCTCAATTCACAAAATCCTGACCCAGTTTCTCCTGGGAATTTTGTGTATGCAAATATTAAAGTTTCAAATACTGGAACACAAACAGTCAAAGAAGCAACAATTAGATATAATGAAAATAAAAATTTGAAACTTGCTCAAGGGGAAGATAGAGTAAAAAATTTAGGTTCTCTTCCTCCAACAACTCTAACATCATCGGGAGGATCACTGACGATTGCAAAATACAAACTGTTTGTATCTGAAGATGCACCAATTGGCGAAAATTCAATAAAAGTTGTCATTAATGCTGATGGAAT
>JBFKKL010000095.1:0-3289 GCA_041631255.1 Candidatus Woesearchaeota archaeon
CAGTTACTCTACAACCTGATTCAATCAAGAGTTTAACAAAGATGTAATCCTCAAGACCTATCTTTCTAATTTTAGTTAGATATTTTTCAATCTCATTTCTTTTAGGGACATAACAGTCAATTCCAGACTTTTTCTTAACTTTGACCCTTTTCCTTAATCTATCAATAATCTCTTCTTGTAGCAGCTCACTATCCTCACAAAATACCAACCACTTCCTAAATCCAAGCACAATATATTTAGATGAAGGATTTTCATAGATTTTGTAAAACATATCAGATAAATTCTTGATATCAGTTTCAAATAAAACTTCAAGCGCTCTTTTTGTATCTCTTTTGTATCCTTTAGACAAATCACTTCTTTCAAGCCAACAATGAAACCTTTCTTTTTCTATAAAGTATGTATTTTTTAATAAAAAGTATGTGTTTTTAGCTATAGTTGAGTCATGTAAGTCTCGTGTTTTAGAATTATTGTTATTATCAGAATTCAGCAGTTCTCGAGTCTCTAGTCCCAATTCACAAGTCTCAGAATAAATAGCGAGGGTTGGATTTGAACCAACGACCTCCGGGTTATGAGCCCGACGAGCACTCCTAACTGCTCCACCTCGCTGTAAAAAAGAATTATGCTAAGATTTTAACTTTAGCACTTGGTTTTTTTGAAATATAGTCTTTAATTTCAATAAATGTAGCTCCAGCTTCTTTAATCTTTGTTTTTGCTGATTCAGATGCTCCAAAAGCAACAATTGTTACCTTTTTTGTTAAAGTACCTGATGCTAGAACTTTTCCTGCAATAATTACAGTTTCTTTGTCAGAAGAGTGTCTTTCAATTTTAGACAAATTGACTTCACATCTCTGACTCGCAGGCCCTGCCAGTTTAGCAGCAACTGCTTTCCATACTTTTTCTCCTGACGTATTGGATAATTTTTTCAAATCTCTAATAGTGTCAAAAAGAACTTTATTTGTTGTTTTTGTTTCTGGAACACTCGCCATTGTAGACTAAATAAATGTGAAGCGCTTTATAAATATTTTCAAGAAGAAGATTACTTTATAGAATATCCAGCAAAAAATAATTTAGATCCTTCAATAGTTCTAAAATACATTTCTTTAACTTCACTAGGAAAGTTCTCTTGAGGCATATTAATTATTGGCAACATAAAGTAGGTAGCAATTAATTTTTCCCCTATTGGAGAATAAAGTGAAATTACACCGAATGCAAGATGGTGGGGAAGAACTACCAATTCTCCTCCAGAGACTTTAGAAAGAATTAAATTTGACTCAAGGGTTTTATTATCTTTTGTTTTAGCCCAAAGATATCTATCTATTTCTTCAGATTCATATTCCTCCAAATTCAACTCAATTCCGCCCAATTGTGAATCTACATTAACTGTAGATAATGCATTAGGAAGTTGTTTTATTTTGTCAAATTCATCAAAGAAATCCATTAGTGAATTAAAATTATAATTTTCAGCAGAAAGATTAGTGTTTGGCTCCATCTATGAATAAACAAGAATTAAACTTTATATATTTAACTAATGAAAGACATTGTTAAAATTTATAAATCTTAATAATAAATTTCTAGTATGATAATGCCTAATTTTGGTAGAAAAGTATCTCTAGTTGACACTCTTGATTCTTTAAGAAGTTATGAGTCTGAATTAATAATTGAAATAGAAGAGTTTCCAGGAGAATGGCTGTTTTCAGAAGAAATTAGAAAGTTATTTGATAAAATAGGTGATTCATTGAGTGGTTTGGAAAAGTTATTTAACAGTTTAGATTCTGATTCAAGATATAAGCTATTCAAAGTTTTGAGTTCTAAGTTTATAAAAATCGAGGTAAGAATAAAAAGACTTATTTATGACATAAAAAAAAATCTTTCTTTTATCAAGAGAACAAATAATAAGGAATTAAATAGGAGAACTCTTGAAAGTATGAAATACCTAATTAATTCAATTCATGAGTTTTCTCTTCTTTCAAAATCATTTCCAATTTATAAAATTAGAGATAATGCAATTTTAGACGACTTATTTAAAAGTCTTAGAAGAAAAAGGCTAAATGTTCCTGATATAAATTATTTAGAAGCAAAAGAGATGATTAAAAAAGTGTCAGATGACGAATTAATCCTTGTTCTCCAATATGAATCAAATAATTCTCCCTATTTATTTATAACTAAAAATAGGTATGGTGAAATTTGTAGATTAATTGTAAAAAAAGAAATAACTAATCAAAGCTCAAAAAGATCAACTTTTATAATTTCTAAATTGATGGGAGAGTTAAAAATTCCTTCATTTGGTATTCAATATAGAGTTATGGCTAAAGAAGAAGGTTTATTTCAACATACTGAATATATAAATTTCTTGCCAGGAAGAAAGATTTTCGAGTTGGAAAGTTTAAAGAATTTAGATAGTTTATTGAGTTATAGTTATTTACTAGGAGCTTCTTTTGCGGATTCCTTCATTTTTAATTTAAAAGATAGATTAGTAAATGTTCATATTGATTTTCAAAAATTTGAAAAAATTAAATTTAATTCAAAGCATAAATTTTTAGGAGAAAATAACCCTATTTATCATATTGATCTAGAATTTCCAGAGAAATCAGATGTACCTAGTTATTTTCAGTGTCAATTATTTAGTAACAATGGTCTATTAGTTGATTTATTATACCAGAAAAGTAACTTAGTCTTCTCTCAATATCCAGAAAGAACAAAAGAGCTTAGAAGTACAATAGTTGAAAATTTCATGTATGGTTTTAGATGTGAAATGAGTAGAATTTTAGGAGAATATCAATCCAAAAAAGAATATTTTAATAGAACTTATGAATCTAATGCTATAGGACATTTACTTGAAAGATTCAAGAATGAAAACTACCTAATTCTTAAGAAAATGGGAAAAGAGTTTATAGAAAATAGTCCGATTAATTAAAGAAAGAAAAAACTAAAGATTTTTTTCTAGGCCCTTGATGGTGAAAAGTTGTTACTCCTTTGTTGAATCCTTTTCTAGGTTGATGTATAGGAGGGCAAGTTATAAGATATGAAAATTTATCTAAATCAAGGTTTGCTACATATCTAGAAACATCATTTGGGATTTCAACTTCATCAATGTCACCATTTTCTTTGTTTCTCCTAGCAATTGTGGGGTAATGCAAATGTCCTCCAATTAATACTTCTTTACCTAAATTTTTTTCAAAAACTTCTCTCACATCATCTTCAACATGAATATATTTTGTATTATCTCCAGGAACTCCATGGAATAATAAAATATTTCTTCCTCTGGAATAATGGTCTTGAAACTTGTTTA
>JBFKKL010000096.1:0-3251 GCA_041631255.1 Candidatus Woesearchaeota archaeon
AACAATAGCATTTCCAACTAAATACCTTCGCGTAAAATTATATATTTGATCTAAGATTACAATATCAAATCTAATTATTGGTTCGGATCCAAAAACTAAATCTCCAATAAAATAACTTAAATAAATTAAAGGAATTTGAAAAATTGGATTGAATAAAGCAATTGCTCCAAAAAGTGCATATTTATTTATTTTCTTATAAAGTAAAATAACAAGCACTCCAAGTAATACAGAAAACCCTGGAGTTGGAAGAATCGCAATAATAGTTCCAACTGAAAACCCTAAAGCAATTTCGTGAGGAGTAGTTTTTGTTTTAGCAATATCGCTCAAATATTTTTTAAACTTAGTGGAAATTTTTTTCATTTATAGATTACAATCTTGAATCTTTATAAATATTAAGGACTTTTAGAGTTTCCCTTCTTCAATTATTCTATTTTTAACATATTCAAATGCATATTGTGTAACAGCATCAGGGCTAAAATCCGCACTGTCAATATCAATAGCATCATCAGGTTTTACTAAAGGCGCAATATTTGTTGCCATATCCATATCATCTCTTTTTTGAAGATCAATTTTAACTTCTCTTGTCGAGTATGAAGTTTTCCCAGAATCATAATAATCTCTTTGCCTTCTAGCAGCTCTAACCCAAACAGGTGCATCTACATAAAACTTAACTTGGGCTTGTGGTGCAACTGCACTCCCCATACATCTTCCATCTAAAATCCATCCACACTCACTTTCTTCAACAATTCTTTTCTGAAGATTAACAATATATCTTTTAACATCATCAAGTTCACTAAATTTTCCAACGTGAGGGTCAATTGAAGGACCTCTTAATTGTTCATCTAATAATTTGTTTCCATTAAGATACAATATTCCTTTTTCATTCAAATCAAGTTTTACTTCTTCTTGAAGTCTATCTAAAAGAGATCCTTGAGTTTTAGCAAGTTTGTTTGGACTTATCTCTTGCTCTTTGTAAAAAAAAGTAACTGCTCTATACATAGCTCCCGCATCAAGAGTTTTATATCTATTATCTAATCTTTTTCTAAGGCCTTTAACGATAGTTCCTTTTCCTGAAGCTGCAGTCCCATCTAAAGTAATAATGATTGGATAATATAATGAGCTTTCAAATTCTTCAAGGAGTTGTTCCATTCTACAAAATAAAAATTCTTCCTATATATAAATATTGTGATTTGTCACTACTCAGCCAGAATATTTTTTAGAAAGATTATAAACTAGGTATTGAATTCCTTGCGTCGGGAGTACAACAAGAAAGAATGCTAGTATTGGCCAAAAATTTGTGTAATTGGCAGGAGTCAAATCAAGTGCTCCACATAATGCAACTACACAATTAACATTTCTCTCAGGTAAGGTATAAGTTAATGTTCCAGCATACAAGAACATAATATAAATTAGTGAGTATAAAAGAGTTGTAATATTTGGTTTTTTTTCTCTAGTAAAATACAATGCAACATTTGTTGAGAATATATGAATTCCTATTGGAACCAAAACCCATAATCCATTTGGGTCTTCAAAAACATATTCAGTCATTTTAAATATGTGGACATCAAAAAGAAGTTTTCCTGTGAAATCCATTAGCCATGCAAATTGTCCTAAGAAACCAACGTTTATTAAGCCTTTAATTATATTTCTTTTTTTTAACAAAAATGCAAATCCAAAAAATAGTGGAGTGTGATTACAAAACCAAAAAAAAACATCATATCTATCACTAAAATAATTTCCAAGTATTACAAAAAATTGCATAAAAAGAAAGAAACATCCAACAACAATGTAGATATTTTTATCTTTTTTAATCCATCGTTTGAAATCCCTAATTAGTTTCTTCAAGTTCATAGTCTAATTTTTTAAAGAGTTTACTTATTTATTATATTTTCCATAATAACTTCAAGTATAATTGAAGCAATTAAAGAACAACAAACTCAAATTGAGAGTCTTCAAGAAGAAATTGATGAGCTTAAAAATAATTAATAAGAAAAGATTTACGCTTTTCTCATGAAGTAATATACAATAGCTGTAATAATACTAAACAGAACTGCACATACAGTCCATACTACTTTAATTCCAGTTGTATCTTTTCTATTTACCGCCCAAGTGTCATAAATTACCCATACAGCGCATACAAGTCCAATAATTCCTAAAATTGATCCTAGTGCCATTTTTCAGTATATATAATTAAGTCAGTTCTATTTATAAAGGTTGATAAAGTAAAAACCTTATAAATTTCAGTTAATTAACTGTTTATATGTTAGTTTTAGGAATCGAGTGCACAGCTCACACTTTTGGAATTGGAATTATTGATACAGATAAAAAAGAAGTTCTATTTAACGAAAAAGACACTTTCACAAATGATTCAGGTATGAATCCGAGAGTATTATCCGATTACCATGTTAATAATTTTACAAATATTCTACAAAAAACAAAAGACTTTCTTAAAATCCAAAATAAGGATTTTAAAGATTTAGATTTAGTTGCATTTTCACAAGGCCCAGGCATTGGAAATTCTCTAAAAATTGCAGCTCTTGTTGCTAAAACATTGGCAAAAAAATATAACTTAGAAATTGTAGGAGTTAACCATATCCAATCTCATTTAGAAATAGGCCTTATGTGTACTGGTTTCAAAGACCCTCTGTTTCTCAATGTGACAGGTGTTAATTCTCAAGTTATTGCAAAAGATGAAAGTGGAAAATACAAAGTGTATGGTGAAACAGAGGATATTGGTTTAGGAAATTTAATTGATTCCTGTGCAAGACTTTTTGGTCTTGGATTTCCAGGAGGTCCTGAAGTTGAAAAACTTGCACTAAAAGGAAAAAAGTACGTTGAAGTACCTTACACAATTAAAGGGATGAATGTTAGTTTTGCAGGAATTCATACGTTTATGAAGCAACAACTTGACAAAGGAGAAAAAGTTGAAGATTTGTGTTTTTCACTTCAAGAAACAGTTTTTGCTCAGTTAATGGAAGTTGCTGAAAGAGCAATTGCCTATACAAATAAAAAAGAATTGGTTATAGTTGGCGGAGTTGCTTCTAACAAACGTTTTGTTGAAATGGCTAAAGAAATGTGCAAGATTAGAGGCTCTAAATATGATTCAATCCCTCTATCTTTATGTATGGATAATGGTGCAATGATTGCTTGGACAGGTTTTGTTGAAAAAAATAGGGCAACGAAAAATATAAAAGGGTTAAAGCCTAGACCTTATATAACGATAGAAGATGGATTCTAGTAATTTTTCAGTA
>JBFKKL010000097.1:0-3150 GCA_041631255.1 Candidatus Woesearchaeota archaeon
CTTCTTTACTTGAATATCTACATGTTACAAATGGACAGATCTCATCTGCAACAGTTCCTGCACCCCAAATTACTGAAGTTAAAGTTCCTTCAACAGGATAAATAATCCTATCCCCTGCTAAAGCAATTCCTTCAAATATCCCAGTATTATGTAAAATAATAGATATTGGTGTCCAGATTGTTCCAATTACACTAAAAGCACTATTGACCGTTGTAAGTCCGCTACATACTTTTTCAAATGTAATATATAATTCATAAGTATCATCAAACCAACTTCCAAGTTTTTCAGCATCATCTATCATTTTAAGTAAATTTGTCGTATGAGCACTCACAATATCTCCTCGAGGTATGTCATAATATTTAATTAATACATTAAAATTAACTATCAAGTTTTCATTATATACATTTTCTTCATCTCTTAATTCAAACGCTATTGAACACTGAGTACTCTGCTCATTCAAATCTCCTAAACTCAAAGAGCTTCCTCCAAGTTGAATTCTTAAAATAAATTCAGTTATATTTCCTATTACTGTATTTGTATTAATATTTGGATATAGGCTTTCCTCAACAATATGAGGTTGATTAAATGCAGACCTATTACAACCTATCAAATAATAACTAACAATTTGTAAATTATTATACCTATCATCATCTTTCTTCAAAATCTCTCCTTCAAACCAAGCATAAACTCCTTGTGACACAGCTCCACTATCTCCCCTAAGTAAATTTCTATTTAAAGGATTCAAAATAACTAAATCTTCAATTTCATAAGCTTCAGGAACTTCAGCATCAACTTTCTTAAAGATCTCAAATTCTTTTAAGTCATTAACATTATTTCCCGCTGAATCATAAACTGTAAACGTAACATTTGTTTTAATATAGCCTGTTGTTAAAACCAAATCTTCAAAATAACATTCATATAGTCCATCTTTATTTTCAAGACCTAATTCTTCAATTTCAACAGGATCATTTAACTCATAACAATCATCAACTCTAACATTAGAGTGATCTCTTCCATTTGTTGAAATTTCTCTAAAATCTCCAGAAATAAAAAAATCTCCAGAAATACTTTCCAAATTTTCATCACTTACAACTAATCTAATATTAATATTTTCTCCAGACTTTAAAATCTGATCTTTTACACTTTCAGTTTCTTCAATTTCAATCAAATGTACTTCAGGAAGCTCATTATCAATTACAAAACTAAGATTTTTATAAGCAATATTTCTGTAATAGTCAACTACTCCAACATAAAAATAAGCATTTTCTCTCAAATCATCTTCATAAAGTAATAAATGGTCTGAAATATTCCAAATCATACAACCTCCGTCCTTTATTTCACACTCAATCTCTTCAATTGGATGATTTACTCTATCAAAATCTTGCCCATAAATCTCTGGCTTTGCAAGTCCAAATTCATCAAAACTTGAATCTGTATACTCTAAATAAACTAAGGTATTATTATCATAAGGACTAAGAATATTTTTAACACCTAAAGAGTTCACCATCTCAAATCTTGTAATCTCAGGTTCTTGCTTATCAACAAATATTTCAGAAGTTTTAGTTGTAACAATAGAATTTTCAAATCCGTCAATTGCAGTTATTGTAACTTTAACTGCTTGAGTTGTATCAAAAGGAATCTGTATGTTCTCCCATGTACATTCATATAAGTCAGATCTCATATCTGATTCAGAACACACACCATCAATTTCTTCTGAATTTTCCATACCTTCAAAAACTGCTGAAATTCTCCCATTATCAAAACTCTTGTCTGAAACCATTGCATAAAATGAAACATATCTCTGAGATGAACCTGAAAAAGTGTAGCCAGATTTAGCAAAGTTTTCAATAACTGGTTTTTGATTATCAACTTCAAAAATAAATGGCGTTCCAAATTTCTGATTCCCAAGTAAATCTGTTGCAACAACAGTTAACTGAGTAGTTCCAGTTATTGTAAAACTTGCTTCAAGATCTCCTGAAGTTGACTCACCACTAAAATCTTTGGAAAAACCTACTCCCCTAACTTCAACACTAGCAAGACCAGATTCACTATCACTTGCAGAAAATCTTATTACTGCTTCATGTCCACTTTTAACAACTTCAACTTGATTTGGAACAACTCCAACTATATTAGATCTAGTTATTGTAGGATCATTTTCATCTTTTCTTAATTTCAAATTAACTGAAGAACTAATTTGAGATCCTGTAACTTCAAAAATCGGGTCAAGTTGATCAAAAACTAAGTCAGTTTTAATTTCAAGATTTGCTATAGTTTCAAACTCAGTTCCATCTCCTGAAATATCAGATTTCACCAAAGACCCAATAACTGGAGAGCCTGTCTGAAATAATTTAACTGAAGCAGTTGCATCATCAAAACAAGTTTCAGTTGTATGAAAATAATGTATCTTAACCTTAACAGGTTTGCTTTGTAAATTAAAATTTACATACGCAGTATCACCACTTGAAAAGTCTCCCAAATCAACACTGCCACTAGAAACTTCTATTGAAGTTGGAACATTAGAACAAGATGCATAAGAAAGATTAATACCAAATACTAGTAAACCTATAATAAAAAGAAGTTTTCTAGCATTACACATGAAGATTTTTACAAAAATAGCCTTTTAAATCTTGTGTGCTACTGAGTTGTGATGTCAAAGCCTATTTCTTCAGTTTTTTAACTTTAACCTTATCAGAAATAATTGCAGAATTTCCTGAATCATCAATCAATTTCAAAGTAACTTTTTTCTCACCATTTAAAACTTGATCCATTCCTTTTAGAACATTTTTTAACGATTTTCTTTTATCCTTATCAAGATCCATGTCATTTCTCATAAATTCAACTTGATGTCTAAACCTTTGTAAAATTCCTTCAACATTTGAGATAAATCCTTCATTCCCCATTGTTGAATCAACAGATATTCTAAAATTTGGAATTTTAATTTCACATGCTCCTGATTTAATAACTCTAATAGATAAATCTTCTTTGGACTCAATATCAATAGTATATTCAGCTGGGTCTTGTGGATTAAGAAACTCCAAATCAGAATTTTTGAAGCCACAAGCTTGACATTTAATTGTGAAAATAGCCAAAGTTCCCGCATAAGGATCTTCAACTTCATATTCAGAAAACGTTGCTTTGTCCTTAAAACAA
>JBFKKL010000098.1:0-3097 GCA_041631255.1 Candidatus Woesearchaeota archaeon
CAAGTTGTTCTGAAACATATTTGTAATATAAATTGAAATCTTCTCTATTTGGAAAGTATTTTTTACATAAATAGAATTTAGTAAAGGCGTATGTTGCTTGTCTTTCCATCTCTGGCCAGAGTTCTGTGAACAAACCTTCAACAGCATCTGGATGAATTAAAAATACTTGATCTAAGCCATCTAAGTAACCTGAGAATGCACTCTCTTCTAGATGTAATCTTGAACCTAAGGCTCCAGATGAATTGAACAATAAAACTGTTACATCTCTTTCTTCTTCTCCAAAAAGGCTAGCTACTTTTTTTGAAACTTCTTTAACAATTTCAGTAGTTTTTTTTGTGTACTCTTCTTTTCCTTTACCTTCCGGTACTGTTTTTACTTCTATAGTCATTTTGTTTTTGTTTGTGCAGGTTTTACTGCTTGCCTTACATAAATAGTCTCATGTAATTTCTATATATTATACTTTTAATTTCAGTCTTATCTAAACCTTTGATCTCTGCGATTTTGTCGTAGATTCTTGGAATGTTTAAAGGAGAGTTCCTTTCTTTATCCGGGTTTAAATATGGTGAGTCGGTTTCAACAAGTAATTGTTTTACTGGGAGCTCACTAACTAATATTTGAAAACTTTGAGTGTTCTCAACAACAAGAGGTATTGAACAATATATTTGTAGTTCTTTTATTTCTTTTATTAATTTTTTCTTTCCCATAAAGCAGTGTAAATTAAATTTCTTGAATTCTGTTTTCTCAACATATTCTCTAATTATATTTATTACTATACTTTCTGCCTTTCTTGTATGAATTATAAGTGGTTTGTCAAGTTCTATTCCTAATTCTATTAATTTTCTGAATCTACTTACCTGGATTTCGAAAAGATTTTCTTCTTTAGTATGGTGTTTGTCAAGACCTATCTCTCCAATTGCAATGAACTCATCTTTATTTTTTCTTAAGAATTCTAGGTAGTTATTAAAGTCTTTTTCTGAAATTTTTTCTGCTTCTTGTGGATAAAGCCCCGGAATTACTTCAACGTTCTTTGTTTTTTCGTAGAGTTTTTTAGTTTCTTTGTAATTTTGTGGATTTACTGTGTTTGAAATTGCCTTTATCTTGGCTTTTTCTATATTTTCTATAAAATTATCTAAATCTTTTGTGAAATCGTCATAATCCAAATGGCAGTGAACATCGACTAAAGTTGTCATCTTTCTTCAAGAAATGGTTTAAGTTCTTCAGATATTAATTCATAAAACTCTTTTGTCTGTTTGTAGTAATGCTGAGCATCTTCTTTTGAAAATATGTCTTCTGGAGTTTTTCCTAACTCCTCTTCTCCATATAAAGCTCTTTCTCTTTCTAATGCAAGATTCTTTGATAATTTTTTAAATTTGGCTATATTCTCATCAAATTTTTTTGAGAATAAACCTCTTAAATCTTCTATGTCATCTTTTAAATTATGTACTTTGGGAACTATAAAACCGCATTTAATAAGTAGGCTCTTCCCAAGTAATTCAGTTATACTTTGACATTCCCTTATTACAATTCCATGTTTCTTTTTTGAAAATGCAATTTTGATAAACTCAAGTTTGGTCTTAGAAGTTTCTAAATAATCTTTAATAAATGCTTTTTTCAAATTTTTTTCCATTCTCTAAACTACGCTTTCACACATCCAAATACTATAATGGTCTCTTTTATAGTTTTTCTTGATAAGTCCTTTTTTATAATCCTCTTTAAGACTACAAAATAGTTTTTTTATTTCTCCACTATCATCTTTGATAATTTTAGCATATTCCGATATGTCTGCCATTAAAAAAGTTTTTTTTAAATTATCTTCATTGAGACAGATGAAAGATATAGTTTTGTGAATTTTCTCTTCAAATGGTTCTAGAATTTCCATAATTAATGATTGTCTTTCTAATCTTTCTTTTGGAAGTTTTTTGAAAGTTAATAAAATATCTATGTCGGAGTATTTAGTTTGTGTTCCTTTAGCATAAGACCCAAAAAGAACTAAACCTGTAAAATTATCTTTGAATTGATTTTCTAATTCTAATTCTAGTTCCTTTAGAAGTTTGTTTATCATAATTTTCTAAATAATTAGTCTTTTATAAACCTATTTTTGATAAAAATTGAGTATAATTTCCCATAAATGGGGTTTCGTTAAGTATTTAAATAAGTAAATCATTAATAGAGAAAGGTAAAAGCACACATATACGTTAAGTAGTAACTTAGGTGTGTGCTTTTTTGCACGTGTGAAAATGACTCAAAACCTTGAACGAGGACTAGAAAAAGTTATAAATCCGGATGATTATATGACTCCAATGGGCATTTTTAGAAAAATTCTTGATAAGCATAAAGGTACAATTGCAGGAGCTGTTATGGGGGTTGCTGCAGCTACTAACCCTGGAGTTGCAAATGCTCAAACTGAAATTGCTTATAATCAAAGTAGTTCTTATCTAAATAATCATTCACTACAAGAAAAATACCGAAACGTTCCTTCTGGAGTTATGGCAAGTGTTGATGAGAATGTTCCTTATGCATGGACTTTATGGCACGAGGGAAGAGAACTTGAAGCAAAGGAAATTATGGGAATTGATGTTGTCAGAGGGCAAGACCCTTTAGTAAGAGTTAATAGTAGAACTCCGCAAATTGATGTTGGATATTGGCTTGCAGCAGCTAAGATGGGAATAGCTAATGAAGCTTATGGTCAATACGCTCCAAAAGATTCTGCAATGAGACATTTTGCTTCAGCAATGCTAGAATTTGATTATAGATACATCTCTAAAGACTTTGACAATACTCAAAGAAAATTAAAGTCTGAAAAAGGACTTGAAGAAGATTTTACTAAGGCAATATTGATTGCTTCTGGGAGACCTGAAAGTGATTATAAAGAATTTGAAAAAATGAATTTTAATGACAAGATAGATTTTATGAGGGGCTTAATTGTTTCTCTTGATTCAAAATCTAGATTATATAAACAAATTTTTGTAGCTTCAAATTATATGCTTGCTATCCACAATTCAATTACTAAAGGTAAGAAGGATCCTATGACAAGTTTACATTATTCTTTTGAATTAAAAGGTCAGAAAGTTGCCGGAATTAGTTATAGAGATAGTAG
>JBFKKL010000099.1:0-3093 GCA_041631255.1 Candidatus Woesearchaeota archaeon
GAAGGTTTCTCTCAAACCTACTATTAAAAATGCATTATTTTTATTTCTGAAGAAAATTTTACTGAAGAAATATTATCTAATGAAAAAATTTGGATAATTGATCCTTTAGATGGAACTAAAGATTTTATTAAAAAAACTGATGAGTTTTCTGTCATGGTTGGTTTACTTGAAAAAAATGTACCAGTCCTTTCTATGATTTATGCTCCAGCTTTAGAAAAATTATATTTTGCTATTAAAGGAGGAGGAAGTTATTTAATTGAAGGAGGAGAACTAAAGAAACTTAAAGTGGAATGTACAAATTCAATTAAAGATTTGAGATTAATAATTAGTAGAAGTAATTTTATTTCTAGACACATAAATATTGCAGAAAATTTAGGCATTAAGAAATTTGTTTCTTGTGGGAGCATTGGAGTTAAGCTTGGAAAAATGGCTGAGGGTGAAGCAGATTTATATTTTAATGATATACCATATTTAGGAGAATGGGATTTATGTGCGCCACAGCTTATTTTGGAAGAAGCAGGAGGCTTTGTAAGTGATATTAGTTTGAATCCTATTAAATATAATACTAAAAATAAAAAAATTTCTAATGGAGTAATTGCAGTTTCGAATAAATATTTCTTGGGTAAAATATCTCGAAGTTTAGATTTAGTTGATTAGTCGTAAAAATAGATTTTTTTTTTTTTTTATATTGTCAATAAGTTAAACTTATTGATTGTCTGACAATCCTTTCCTTGTTCTGATTTGCTTGATAATATTATCTTGCATTTCTCTAGGTAGTTGTTCGAAAATCTGTGATTTAACGAAGAATGAACCTTTACCACCTGTAGCTGACCTAATATCTCCAGTCATACCGAATGTTTCAGCAACTGGAACTTTAGCAATAATTGTCATTGTATCCTCTTCAGCATTCATGTCAAGTACTTGGCCTCTCTTGTTTGTAATTACGGCTGACACATTACCCATCATATCTTGAGGACAATCGATTTGAATTACTTGAACTGGTTCAAATAGAACTGGTGCTGCTGAAAGCATTGCTTCTTTAAGACCATCTCTAATAGCTGGGTAAACTTGTCCTGGACCTCTGTGAATACTATCTTCGTGAAGAGTCACATCCATTAGTTTAATCTTCATTTTAACACAACCTTCTCTTGCCATTGGTCCTGCTTTCATTAATTCTTCGAATCCATCAAGAACAAGTTCAATTACTTCGTTTAAAGCAACAATACCTCTTGTCATGTCAATGAACACATTTCCTTGGAAGATGTCCTTAACTCTTTCAGCTTCATCTTTAGTTAGGCCTTTTTCATGCATTAAATCCCAAAGTTCTCTGTCTTTCTTTTTTTGCCTTCCTTCGTGAATTTCACCATTAGCAATAGCTTCAGCAAAAGCTTCTTCTAGCGGTTCAACAGTCATGTAAAACTTGTTGTGTTTGTTAGGAGATTTTCCTTCTACTTCATTTGAAAGTTTTGTAATTGATTCTCTGTAAGTAACAATTGGAGGAGATACCTTAATGTTAAGACCTTTCTCTTCTTTAATTCTGTTAGTTACAACCTCAAGATGTAATTCTCCCATTCCTGCAATTAGAAATTCTCCAGTCTCTTCATTAATAGTTACTTTAAGTGAAGGATCTTCTTTTCCTACAATTTTAAGGATGTCAACTAGTTTAGGTAAATCAGCAGGCATAGTTGGTTCAACAGCAACTGTTACAACAGGCTCGAAAATGTGTTGAATATCTTCAAACGGTGTAATTACTTTAGTAGAAACTGTTTCTCCTACATTTACATCTTTAAGTCCTGCAATACCTACAATGTTTCCGGCAACAGCATGGTCAATCTGAACTCTTTGAGGCCCTTTTGAAATGAATACTTGTTGTAACCTTCCTTTAACTCCTTTTGATGTTACAACTTCCATTCCTTTTTTCACTGTTCCTGAGAACATACGTCCAGTACAAACTTCTCCGGCGTGTTTGTCTTGAGTGATTTTTGTAATAACAAAACCTAATTCTCCAGAGGGATCACAATTTACAAGATCTTTTCCTTCTTTAGACTCGGCATCTCCTGGCCAAATAAGTGGAATTCTGTATTTTTGAGCATCAACAGGGTTTGGTAAGTGCTCTACAACACTATCAAGAAGAACTTTGTGTAATGGCGCTTCTTTTGCTAATTTTTTAATTTCTTCAGGGTCGTCTTTTTCGTAAGCATCAATAACTCTTGCGAAATTAATATTGTTTTTTTTCATGTATGGAACACTTAGTGCCCAATTTGAGTAAGCAGATCCGAAAATAACTGAACCGTCATTTACATTAACTTGCCATTTCTTTTTGAATTCAGGAGGGGCAATTTTTGTAATAAGAACATTTAAATTGTTAATTACTTTAACAAATCTTTCTTGCATCATTTCAGGTGTTAATTTTAATTCTTTAATTAGTCTATCAGCTTTATTAATGAATAAAATAGGTTTAACTTTTTCTTTTAGAGCTTGTCTTAGAACTGTTTCTGTTTGAGGCATAATACCTTCAACAGCACATGAAAGTACAACTGCACCATCTACTGCTCTCATTGCTCTTGTTACGTCACCACCAAAATCTACGTGACCTGGAGTGTCAATAAGATTAATTAAGAAATCTGTGTTGTCAACGTTGTGAACCATTGAAACATTAGCAGCATCAATTGTAATACCTCTTGCCGCTTCGTCTTCATGGAAGTCCATAAACCTTTGTTTTCCAGCTAATTCTTCTGAAATCATACCTGCTCCTGAAAGAAGGTTATCAGATAGAGTAGTTTTTCCGTGATCAATATGCGCAGCTATTGCTATATTTCTAATAAGTGTTGGACGTTTCATCGCATCCATTACTGTTTGTCCTAAATCTTTTGCCATTTTACTATTATAAGTATAGTAAAAAGGAAGTCTAAGGACTTTATAAATGTTGAGGATTTACTACAACCTAAGCTTTAAATACTTCTTTGTTTAATCATATTTATGGCAAAAGCGCAAGAGTTTGTAGATACTTTAATTAGAAGATTGACTTTAATTTCAGAGTTGTTTTCTTCAAAAGAACTAATTTATAGTTATGATATTTTGAAAAAAAAGAAA
>JBFKKL010000100.1:0-3026 GCA_041631255.1 Candidatus Woesearchaeota archaeon
CCTGATTAACAAAATTAGCTAAACGGCCAAAGGCCAGTGCTAAAGAAGCAGGTATTGAAAACAAATCCCACAATTTAAGATAATTTTTTTTATGTTTTTTAGCAACATAATAAAGTGCTAAAGCTCCAAAAAATATTCCTCCATGAATACTCATGCCACCATGATCAAAGCGAATAATTTCAATTGGATTTTGCAAATAAAAAGACAAATTATAAAATAAAATATAAAATATACGCCCCCCAATAACTGAAGAAAGAATAAACCAAAGTGCAGCATCTTCAAGAAAAGAATTTTTGAATCCAAAATCTTTTCCAAATTTCATTAAGAACCAATATCCAAATAAAAAACCTATAACATATGCAAGCCCATACCACCTTACATCAAATCCAAATAAAGAAAAAGCAACAGGATCAATCATTTTTACATAGGATTCTCATCATAATACTTCATTAAATGTTCATTTAAAGTCATTTTTGAAAAATCAAAATCCCTAAATTCATAATTTGAATAAACTTCTTTTGAATAATCATGCAAATCTTTTCCAAATTTCACCAAATCAATATCCCTCCATGAACCATTTATTGCTACATAATCCAAAAATGAATTAATAAACTGTTCTCGAACAACTTCATTCGGAAACCTGTCAGTAATTGATATTTTCAAAATCTCTTTCATTAAATACATAATCATCTCTTCAGGACAAATTGAATACTCAATTGTAATTGGTTTAGAAAATGATTTGAACTTTTCAGCCCTTACAACATAGAATTCAACTTCATCAGATAAGGAATAGCCCAATCTTTCTTCAATAAATTTAGAATTTTCCCCCAATAAATGAAGTAATGCAAAAAATCTATCTTTATCAGACAAAAGCGATGCAAAATTTTTAATCAATTCGTCTTCGTTGAACTCAGGATTCAATATCTGATTATACTCATAAGAGTACTGCGGATCTAGTTTCATCTAACATCACCCACAATTCCCCTATCACTTACAATACTTTTACCTTTAGCTGTAACTTCTTTCTTATCAAAATACACCTTTTTACCATCACTTGTCAACTTAACCTTAAAAAAATCATCAATAGAAATTCTTTTATCATTGTCTGCAACTTCACCATTCACTTCTAAACATTCTCCAATCTTACAATCTGGAAGCAATAATCCAACCTTATTATTTTTTTCATCCTCAGAAACTAAAACCATTCCCTCAGATCTCTCTCCCCTAAGTTTTGCAGGTTTCAAATTTGCAACCACAACCACCTTTTTACATTCCATATCAGTTAACTCATAATAATCTTTAAGACCTGATACGATCTGTCTCATATCTCCATTTCCTAAATCAATTTCTTCAATATAAAGTTTCTCGGCTTCTGGGTGTTGTCTAACTGATTTTATTTCTCCAACTTTTAAGCAAAGTGATGAAAATCCTTCTCTTTTAACTTCAATTTTTTCTTCTTTTTTCTCTTCTTTAAACTTCTCAAAGATATTTACTTTTTCATTTAATTTGAAACCACCTTCAAGAATATCAATACAACCTTTCTCAATGTTATCTCTTTGCACATTAGAAAAATTAAATTGTTTCTCAATCATTTCAGATTTTTCAGGCATGAAAGGTTTTAAATAAAAGTTAAATTCACAAATACATGAACATAAAACATTCATAATAGTCTTTAACCTGTTTTCATCTTTCTCCTTCCAAGGCTCAACTTTATTTACATAAGCATTAAGTTCTCTAATCACACTCCAAAGTAAATCAAGAGCTTTATGAAATGATAAATTGTCCATATGTTCTGTAAATTCTTTTTCAATTAAACATTTTCTCAAAATTTCTAAGTCAACTAATTCAGGAGTTTGAATCTCAGGTACAACACCTTCAAAATACTTACCAGTCATAGCGTGAACACGAGAAACTAAATTTCCTAAGTCATTATTTAACTCATTATTAATCTTCATTATGAAAACTTCACGAGAAAAATCTAAATCTTCACCAAAAGTTCCAGAAGACATCATAAAATATCTAAACTCTTCAAGTCCAAACTCTTTTACAATTTTTAGAGGTTCAATCACATTATCCATAGATTTACCCATCTTCTCACCTTCAACAGTCCACCAACCATGAGCAAAAACTTTTTGAGGAACTTCATAACCGCAACTCATCAAAAAAGCAGGCCAGTAAACTTTATGAAACCACATAATATCTTTTCCAACAACATGGATATTACAAGGCCAGAAGTCTTCTTTTTTTTCTATTTCTAAAGCTGAAACATAATTAAAAAGTGCATCAAACCACACATAAGTAACGTGGGTCTTATCAAATGGAAGTTCAACTCCCCAAGAAAGTGTTTTTTTAGACCGAGAAATACTTATATCTTCTAGTCCTTCTTTAATTCTGTTAATTGTTTCTTGAGCTTTAGAATTCGGTGACAAAAAATCTTTGTTTTTCTTATACAAATCAAGTAATTTTTTTTCATATTTTGAAAGTTTAAAGAAATAATTCTCCTCTTCAACTTCATTAACTTCCCTTTTATGAACAGGACAATTCTTAGAATCAATCAAATCAACTTCCTTGTAGTATTGTTCACAATCAACACAATAAAGTCCTTTGTATACTCCTTTGTAAATATCACCATTATCATAAGCTTTTTGGAGCATTTTCTGAATAAACTCCTTATGTTTAGGATCAATTGTTCTAATAAAATAATCGTAAGAAATATTCATTTTTTTAAGAGTATCTTTAAATCCTTTAACTATTCCTTCAACAAAAAGTTCTGGTTCAATTCCCTTTTCTTCTGCTTTTTTCTGAACTTTCTGCCCATGTTCATCAGAGCCTGTCAAAAAAAATACTTCTTTTCCTATTTGCCGATTCCATCTTGCTAAAACATCACATGCTGTTGCAGTATAAACATGGCCCAAATGTAATTTTCCTGAAGCATAAAATATAGGAGTTGTAATGTAAAACTTATCTTTCACTTTAGTCAAATCAAGTATGAGAGGTTTTATAAACTCTTCTCTTCAAATAATTTC
>JBFKKL010000101.1:0-3015 GCA_041631255.1 Candidatus Woesearchaeota archaeon
AGGTTCTTTTGTTGGATATGTATATGGAGAAAATGTTGGATACATCTCATTTAATGGTACAGAGTATGGAGTTGCTCTTGACAATAATCAATTCAATGGTTATGCATATGGAGAAAATGTTGGATACATCTCATTTAATGATGTGAATCTTAGTGGAATTAATTTAGTTGGATATGCATATGGGGAAAATATTGGATACATCTCATTTAATGGCACTAACTATAATGTAACATTCAATGACACTCATTTAATCGGATATGCATATGGAGAGAATATTGGATACATTAATTTTAATAACTCTCCTACATATTCAGTTTATTTAGGTTGAATGTTGTTCTTTTTGATAAAGAAATAAATTTATAAAATAGATTTAGGAGAAAATTATATGACATTCTTTGAATCAATTAAAAACGGTTTTGGTTTTAGTTTAGGCATTCTGCTTATGCTTGGAATACTTCTTGGAGTTTACGCATTTGTTGAGCCAACACAAGGTCCTTCCGTAGGAAATTTTTATCTTCATGAAAATTCTACTCAAGGAGTTCGTTGGGCAGGATATACTACTTCTAACTATACTGGAAATTTAGGAAGGTTGGGAGGAGCACACGAAAAATGTGACCAAGATTATCCTGGAGGGAGAGCTATGACTTGGAATGATTTGAATAAATTAGGAAATAAATATCCTTGGTCTTTAGATGCTTGGTTAATTGATGGAGTAGATTCACATTATACTGGAAGTGCAATACGATACATAGGAAAGGATGGATCAAATTTTTATCAAAATGCAGGAAATGGTGCTTGTAGTGGTTGGCTCAGTTCATCGCCTTCATATTATGGAGCATATTTGCATTCTGCTTCAAAATATATATATGAAAAAAAATGTGACCTATCTATAAAAATACCTTGTGTTTACGGACAATAAACTTTAATAATTATACTTCTTTTCTTTTTTATTAGAATATATGGTTGATAAAAAATACAGAATAATTCATGATAGGGATATATGCATGAGATTCACAAATTTCGAGTGTGATGGTTTCGTTACACTCAAGCCCAAGAAAAAATGACTAAAAAATATAGGATAATTCATGATAGAGACATATGTATTGGTTGTTCAGCTTGCGCTAGTGTTTGTCCTAAATATTGGATTATGGAAAATGATGGGAGATCTTCAATAGTTGGGCATGTGAAAACAGGCAATGGGCAAGAAGAAATTCTAGGAAATAGAAAAGAACCGTTAACCCAAGATTTTGAAGGGAATATGGATGCTGCTGAAAGCTGTCCTGTTAATTGTATACATCTAAAAGAAGTCAATGAAGATGGTTCTGAAAAAGATTTAATCTGAATAGAATTCTTCTAATTTTTGAATTTTTTTAATGAAATCTTTATCTTTCAAAGCTAATTTGTTGTAATCCACTAATTCTATGTCTCCTGCTGAAGAAAATAGTTTCTCTGATATGTCGTTTACTTGCTTGTGATGAGGTTTTTTTAGAAGATAGATAACTTTAGTTATTCCTACTTGAATTATTGCTTGAGCGCAAGTATTACAAGGAAATTGAGTTACATAAATAGTTGAACCTTTAAGATGGTACGGAACTGCGTTGAAAATCGCGTTCTTTTCTGCGTGAATGTTATATGCATGCCTAGGGTTTACCTGTAAAGTGTCATCATCATGCTCATTCCAAAATTCAGGATCGTTATCGTCACAGCCTTTAGGAAGTCCGTTATAACCTGTACCTATAATTACTTTGTCTTCATTCACAATACAGGCACCATTTTGTTTTGCAGGATCTTTTGATCTATAAGAAGAAATAAGTGCTACAGACATGAAATAAGTATCCCAAGACATGTAATTTTTCTTTTTCATATTATTTTTTAAATAAACAAATTATATAAAGTTTCTTATTTGAGTATAATTATGGATAAAACTCTTGCAAAGCAATTTTATGAAAGAGAAGATATTAAAAAAGCACTTTTAATGTTTGCAAAGTCAAGAGAAATTGGAGTTATGTTTGATGGCTTTTTTGGAAAAAGACCTTCTGTTTTAGAGAATATTCAAGACATTAATTCTTTGATAAATAAAGGTGTTCAATCATTTCATATGTCAGAAGAGAGGTGGGTTAATCCACTTCTTTTAGATGGAAATTTGAGTGAAGATGAAAAAAATAAAATTAGGGAAGGTTGGGATTTAATACTTGATTTAGATGGAGTGGATTTTGAATTCTCAAAAATCACAGGAAAGCTCATAGTCGATCATTTAACATCACTTGGAGTTTCTAATGTTAGTGTTAAATTTTCAGGAAATAAAGGATTTCATATTGGAGTTCCTTTTGAAGCATTTTCTACAAATATAATTGGAATCGGTGAGACTCGTAAATTATTTCCTGAAGTTGCTAGAAAAATTGCAGCTTATTTAATGCATGAGTTAAAAGGGAAGATTTCTAAAGAAATTATAGATACTTGCGGTTCAGTTGAAAAATTATGTGAAAAATACAATATGAAAATTGAAGATGTTACAATTGATGATCCTGATTCTCTTAATTTGGATTTTATGAAATTTATTGAGATAGATACTATTCTTATTGCATCACGCCACCTTTTTAGAATGCCATATTCTCTAAATGAAAAATCTGGACTTGTAAGTGTTCCTGTGAAAAAAGATAAGATAATGGAGTTTCAAAGAAACTGGGGAAATCCTCGTAATGTAAAACCTGATTACAATAAGAAATTTGAATTTTTAGCGTATGAATCTCAATTTGGAAAAGATGGAGATATTCTACTTACTAAAGCTCATGAAGAGGATTACATGGACTTCTTATCAAAAGATGTAGTAGAATCAATGTATAATAAAAATAAAGGAGACATAATTGAGATTACAGAAGAAGTTGATAGAAAAGATTTTCCTCAAACTATTCAATATATGTTAAACACATCATTTCAAGATGGACGTAAAAGAGCTCTCTTTGTTTTACTTAGCTATTTATTTTCAGTTAAATGGAGCGAAGAGAACATCGAAAT
>JBFKKL010000102.1:0-2991 GCA_041631255.1 Candidatus Woesearchaeota archaeon
GGTATGCATCCACCTCAGTTTCATATGGAACTTGTCTTGGTTGGTCTTCAAATGCAGGTACTTACTACGGATTTTATATTGATACAGAGGGTGTAACAAAATCTGCACAATGTTCTATTGCACTCAAAATCCCTTGCGTTTACGGACAATAAAATTCTCTATTTCTCTTCTCTTAACTTCATAATTACAATAAAACAATATATGTTCTTTTCATAAAAAATCGATTATAATGGATTTAGACACTATTGCTAAAAATCTGCAAGAAGGAAATTCAGCATCGGGCCTTAAAGGAGATAAGAATATTTTATGGTTTGATGAATTAGGAATTGATGATATTCCTTATGTTGGTGGAAAGAACGCATCACTAGGTGAAATGTATGTTTCATTAACAAAACTAGGTGTGAAAATTCCTTACGGTTTTGCAGTAACTGCTCACGCTTACAGACTTTTCATTGAATCAACAGGACTTAAAGATGAGATAAAACAACTCTTATCAGGACTTAATACGGGAGATTTGAGAAATTTACAATCAAGGGGAAGAAAAGTAAGGGCTGCAATTATGGATGCAGAGTTCCCTGAACTTTTAAAACTTCAAATCATTAGAGCTTACAAAAAATTAGAAGAGAAATATGGAAAAAATGTAGATGTTGCAGTAAGATCATCAGCAACAGCAGAGGATTTGCCAGATGCTTCATTTGCAGGACAGCAAGAAACATATTTGAACGTTCACACAGAACAACAACTCCTACATTCATGTAAGCAATGTTTCGCATCACTTTTCACAGACAGAGCAATTTCATACAGAGAAGATAAGAAATTTAGTCACTTTGATATTGCACTTTCAATTGGTGTTCAGAAAATGGTTAGATCGGATTTAGCATGTTCAGGAGTTATGTTTTCAATTGATACTGAATCAGGATTTGACAAAGTAGCATTCATAACGGGAGCTTATGGTTTAGGAGAAAATGTAGTTCAAGGAGCAGTTAATCCTGATGAATATCTTGTTTTCAAACCAACTTTAGAAGAAGGTTACAAACCAATTATCTCAAGAACAGTTGGAGAAAAGCATTTAAGAATGGTTTACGATCATAACGGTTCTAAGCTTACAAAAAATATTCCTGTTTCAAAATCCGATCAAGAGAAATTTGTTCTTAAAGATTCAGAAGTTCTAACATTAGCTAAATGGGCAATAATCATTGAAGATCATTATTCAGCTAAAAAAGGGCATTATCAACCTATGGATATGGAATGGGCTAAAGATGGTAAAACAAACGAATTATTTATTGTTCAAGCAAGACCAGAAACTGTACAATCAAGAAAAGATAGATCAAAAATTGAAACTTACGAAATGCAAGAAACAGGTGAAGTTCTAACTGAAGGTGTTTCTGTTGGTGATAAAATTGGACATGGTACAGTTAAAGTTATCGAGCATATAGACCAAGCTCATAATTTCAAAAAAGGAGATATTTTAGTAACTGATATGACAGATCCTGATTGGGAACCTATTATGAAATTAGCATCAGCCATTATTACAAACAGAGGAGGTAGAACATGTCATGCTGCAATTATTTCAAGAGAAATGGGAGTTCCAGCAGTAGTTGGATGTGGTGATGCAACAAGTTCTTTAAAGGATAATCAAAAAGTAACTGTCTCTTGTGCAGGCGGAGAAAAAGGTTATGTTTACAAAGGGGTTTTGAAATACAAGATTAGTGAAGCAAGTGTTGATGACATTCCTGAAACTAAAACTAAAATCATGCTTAATATTGGAAACCCTCATTTAGCATTCGCTCAATCCTTCCTGCCTGCTGACGGAGTAGGACTTGCAAGAGAAGAGTTTATTATTAATTCAGGAGTTCAAATTCACCCAAATGCACTTCTAAATTATAATTCATTAAAGAGAAATCCAGATGCTAAAGCAGACATTAAAAAAATTGATGAAATAACTAAAGGGTATGAAAATAAAGTTCAGTTTTACATCGATAAATTAGCAGAGGGAATTGCAATGATTTCCGCGGCATTCTATCCTAAAAAAGTTATCTTAAGGCTTTCAGATTTTAAATCAAACGAATATGCAAATCTTATAGGAGGAACTTTCTTTGAACCTAAAGAAGACAATCCGATGATTGGATTTAGAGGTTCCTCAAGATATTATTCGGAAAATTTCAAAGAAGCATTTAAACTTGAATGTTTGGCAGTTAAAAAAGTTAGAGAACAATTCGGTCTTAAAAACTTAAAACTTATGATTCCATTTTGTAGAACTGTTGATGAAGCAAAGAATGTTTTAAGAGTTATGGAAGAAGCAGGAATTAAAAGGGGGCATGACGGCCTTGAGATTTACTTAATGTGCGAAATTCCTTCAAATGTTATTTTGGCAGACCAGTTCCTTGAACTTTGTGATGGATATTCACTTGGAACAAATGATTTGACACAATTAACTTTAGGACTTGACAGAGACTCAGAACTTGTGGCTCACGTTTATGATGAGAGAAATCAAGCAGTTAAAGATTTAGTAACGGCTGTAATCAATAAATGTAATGAGAAGAAAAAATATGTCGGAATCTGTGGTCAAGCACCTTCAGATTATCCCGAATTTGCTGAGTTTGTTGTTGAAGCAGGTATTCAAACAATGTCTTTAAATCCTGATACTGTGATAAAAACTAAACTTGCTATTGCTGAACTAGAACACAAACTTTTAAAAAAGAAAACACCATTTAAAAAAGGATTTAAAATTAAATCGCATACTCTAAATGAGCAAATGGCAACAGCTAAAAAAGTGGTAAAAAAAGCAGCTCCAAAGAAAAAAGCTACTACAAAAAAGGTAGTTAAGAAAGCAGCTGCACCCAAAAAAGCTGTTACAAAAAAAGTAACAGCTAAGAAAGTAGTGAAAAAGTCAGCCCCTAAGAAGGTTGTAAAAAAAGCTGCACCTAAGAAAACTGCAGCTAAAAAGTCAGCTCCAAAAAAAAAAGTAGCAACTAAAAAAGTGGTAAAAAA
>JBFKKL010000103.1:0-2974 GCA_041631255.1 Candidatus Woesearchaeota archaeon
ACCTTTTGTCGTTGGATTAATTGAATTTTCTGCAATGTAATTAATCACTTGAAGCTTTTTTTCTTCACGCATTTTATTATTATAAGAGGTTGGAATTTGACATTCCCCTTTAATTAAAATTTCTTTTAGAATATCTTCTTCTGATAAATTTTCAAATTCTTTTTCTAAAATATTTTCTGATGCTAATTCTCCTTTTTTTTGATCTTTGAAAATCTTTTGAGACGCTAAAACATCGTAAACTGAAATTTCTTCCGGTTTTTTTTTAAACTCTTGAAGTTTCTCAAAATCAACTAGAACTTGAAATTCTGAATTGTTTTTCTTATATGTTACTTGAAATGCTTCATCTATATTTACCATGAAAAGACTTTAGAATTATAAGTATATAAACTTGATGTTAGCTACAACATCTAGCATAAGCAGTAATTGATGTAGACCCATCTGATTCCCAAGCATAACAACTCCAACCATTACTATTTGGATAACTACCAAATCTATCAAGCCAAGTTGCAGAACTACCAAAACCAGCACTTCCACTCCTACATCCGCCAGTTATTAATTGTTGATCTCCTGTACAAATTGCTGAAGCAGTTCTTGCTCCTGACCCTGAAACAGTGTTTGATACTAGAGTACAATTCCAACTTCCCGGCGAATTAACAAGAGAGGAATTTTCTGACAAATAATGGCTTCCTGCACTTGGGCCTTGAGAAGGTTCAACAAAAGCGTAAACGCCAATTAAAATCCCAAATAAAATAAAAAATCCAAAAGCAAATGCAAAGCCGTCTTGCATTTTATCTAAGAACCTGCTTTTAACCATAAAGATTTTCTCTAAAAAATACATTATAAATTTTTGTATTCATACAAAAAAACTCAAAAGAAAAACTCCGTACATTATTATAAAGAACCATCCCAAAACTCCTTCAAACTTCTTCCTAAGTAAGAAAATTGAAAATATTAAAGTTGAAAATAAAAAGAAAAATAAATATAGGCTGTAAAGAGCCGAATCTACAACATAAGTCCCATAAAAACCAGTAAGGCCTACAACTAAACAAATATTCATGATGTTTGACCCTACAACATTTCCAATTGCCATCATATATTCCTTCTTTTTAGCTGCTGCAACAGTTACAACAATTTCAGGAAGTGATGTTCCAATTGCAATAGTTGTTAATGTTAAGTAAGCGGTGGGTATACTTAAAATTCTAGCAAAATTTTCAATAGAATAAATCAACCCATTTGCACTTAAAAAAAGAAGAATAAATGAAATTATTAAATAAAGTGTGCTCTGAGATTTAGTTCTTTTTGTTTCAGGTTCATCAACTAGATTTTCTTCTTCAGATAAAATTTCTGCTTTTTCATACCTATAAACATGATAAAGATAATAAATAAAAAACATGACTAATAAAAGAATAAACTGATTGATCTCTCCTACAATTATGAATATAGACATAAAAATTGACGTCCCCATTAAAGCTAAAACATTAAATGTTTCTTTTTTTCTAATTGTGAATGAACCTGCTACTATAAGGAATATTCCAAAAGCTAGAAGTATATTTGTTATATTGCTTCCTAAAACTGTTCCGACAACAAAATCTGCAAACTTTGGAGAAGTAATAATTGAAGAAATTGCAGTAACTAGTTCAGGAAGAGATGTCCCAATTGCAACTATTGTTAGACCTATTAACAATTTAGACATTCCTAAAAGTTTTCCCATAACTGCTGCTTCATCTATAAAAAAATCTGCAGCTTTAATCATAACATAGAATGAAATTAGAAAAAGAATTAGAGTAACTAATAAACTTGCCATAGTTAAGACTGTGAGAAAAGCTTTTTAAAGATATGTTAAGTCTTTTTAGTTGTGAGCTCTTAGCTCAGTCTGGCTAGAGCACTTGGCTCTTAACCAAGGGGTCGCGGGTTCGAATCCCGTAGAGCTCGTTTTTTCTCACCCGCTTCGCGGTTCTCAACAATTTCTTTCAGAAATTCTTTGACGCTTTGAAACAAGTTCAAAGCACTTCGAATCCCGTAGAGCTCGTTTTTTACTCACTATGTTCTTGAAGAAGTTCTTCTAAAAACCTTAATGATTCTCTTTCTGAAACTGAAATTTCTGAGGGTGGCCAAATCATCTCAAGTTTAGGTGAAAGCTGAATTCCTTTATAGCCAAATTCAAAAATAACTTCAGGATGTAAAACATGTTTAAATGTGTATAAATCACACTTATTATCTCCTAAAACTCCAAAAGAATAATCAACTTTTCCCTTTCTTAATTCTCCGTATAATGGTCCTCTCTTTAAAGTTAGTCTTGGATTTGACGTAACATAAGCTGAAATTAAATCTTCAATATGATTCATAACTCTAGCTGATTCATCAACCCTATCAGAATGTTCTATCCTAATCTTGTGATCTTCCATCCATTAAGCTTTTCTTAAGACTTTATAAAGTTTTAGAAAGTTATTTTAAATTTTTTGAAATCTGATCTCTAATTGAAAATATCTCTTTCATAACTCCCGTATAACCTACTGTATATAATACAAAATATTCAAAATTGTTTGCCCTAGGATATTCTCCTTCAACTCTGAAAAAGTCTCTGAGATTTTTTTTCCTCTCATCTGAAACACTTCGATATAACTCCGCATCTGCTTCAAATGCTTTTTGAGCAACTGGAAAGTAATCTATATTTACTGCATGAGCACTTCCTCCTTTATCTTCATAAATTAAAAACCATCTATAATAATATCCTTGCCAATCATATTTTATTTTAAATTTTATTTTACTTTTGTTTTTATACACTAATTCTTCAAGTAAAATAGTAAGTTTTGAAATTGTCCTCGTACAACTTTGAAATAGCTGTGTATTTCCCTCACAAAATTCTACTGAAAAATTACTAGAATCCATCTTCTATCGTTATATAAGGCCTAGGCTTTAACCCTTTTATATTTTTCGTTGCCCTATTTTTTTCAACAAAACCTGTCCAAGCAAT
>JBFKKL010000104.1:0-2932 GCA_041631255.1 Candidatus Woesearchaeota archaeon
AGGCTCTAGCTATTTTAATATTTTTAAGAGCTTCATCTGGATCAAGTCCAGCTTTTTCAGCCATTTGTAAAATTCTCTCTGGTCTAAATGTGTTTTCCGTATCAATATAAATTACTTTTGCTCCAAGTCCACCTTGATCAACAGGCACTTGTACATTTACTGCAAGCTGGTGTCCAACTTGGGTTTTTCCTGAACCGAATTCTCCAAAAACTTCACTAATCGCTCCTGTTTCAAATCCTCCTCCCATTACTTCATCAAACGAATCTGACCCAGTTGTTATTTTATGTACTAATTTTCTTTTTTCTAAAATAGTATCTGCTGTTTCAAAACCCATATCAAGCATCTCACGAGCTGCCTGAATCATTTTTCTAGCAACACTCTCACTAACTCCTGCTTCTTCTGTTAAAACTCCAATTGAGCAAACAGCAACAGCTAATAATGTGTCAATTCCTGCTGCAGCAAGTTTTTCTGCTGTAGTAGGCCCTACTCCTGGTAAATCTGAGATAGTTAATTCTTTATTTGTCATTTTAATATACCTCTATAGTATAATACAAAGAATAAGGAAATTTACTTCCTTAGCCCTTTATAATCAGTTTTTCGGCCTCGAACTTACGTCAGGGGTTCATGTGATTTCAACAAACAAAACTGAAAAAACCTCTAAGGCTAATAAGCTTAGATAGTTATTCTTAAACTTTTAATTTTATAAATATTTTGTGAAACTTCGGATAAATACATTAATTATTTTACAACTTTCCCTCTATTTTCACACCCAATATCAACATCTCCGTTAGCAATCAACTTTCCTAAATCAGTTAACTTCAAAACAAGTGCACCATTCTTTTTTTCAGTTTCAACCAAATTCATCTCAATAAGTCCTTGTGAGTCTCTATTTCCTTTCAAATGATACGCAATAAGTGGCAAACTCATCCTAGACATTTTGCTTAATTTTTCCATTGACTCAATTTCACCTGATTCAAAAATCAAATTCAATAACATAAGTTTTTTCTCATTAAGTGCATTATAATAAGAAAACTTCATAATTGGATAAGCTATTATTTTATCTTTCAAAACTCCAAGAGCTGGAACTCCATTTACAAAAGCAGAACTAAGTGCCAAACAAGAAGAGATATAATCACAATCAACATTAATAACTACAGTTTCATCTTTATACAACTCAACTATCTTCCTAATCTCCATAAACACTTCTTCTAAATACAAAAATGAAGAAACTTCTCTTTGCTCACTTTCAACATTAAATTTTTCAAGGTTCTTTTGTATTTTATCAGCTTTCTTTATATAACCTTTTTTCACAAGAAGAATTAATCTAGTGGGAGAGAATTTTTTAAAACCTTTGAATAAAATCTCTTCTGCATCACTGTCCTCTCCAATTATAGCAACAACAATATTATCTTTCATAGAATAGAATATAATCTTTAATATATAAAGTGAATCTTTAATATGAGAAATCAATTATTAGAAAAGTTGCCAAGGGAGTTTTACCTCGCCTCAGCACTGTAAGTTCGCCAAAACACATTTGCAAGCAATCCATCATAGAGATAATATCTCCAGATGCTTGTAGTAAACAATGGTGGAAACTATATATAAAGCTTTTTGTAAAACCTAAGAAATAAGGCGTAACTCCCCTAAATTCAAGGAAACTGGAAATTTTAACTAAAAAGTAACAAAACTATTATATAAAAAAGGATTTTTGCAAAAAAACATGTTTTCATCCGAAAAAGATTTTGAAATTGTAAAACACGGTGTTGACACTATTTTAAAATTAAATTATTTCGGAAAGGACCAATTCCCTTCTGTTGAAGACGATGGTCTAACAATGCGTGATGTTGTAAGGCGTCTTGTTCAAAACCCTTCTGTTACAAAAATAATTTTCGTATACAACAAAAATTATGAATATTCATATGAACACGTAATTCTTCTAAAAGAAGTTGCAAAAATCTATGAACTTCTAAGTAAACAAAAAGAACTCTTCACAACAGGACAACTTGTCAATAAAGATGAAGAATCTATGAAATTATTTTTCAATCGTTATGCATTTCTACAAAACACAATAATCAAAGACTTACCTTCAGACCCAATTGGGGCCTATGTTAAAATTAAAAGAAAACTTAGAGATTATAAATTCGAAAAAACATATCATACTTCAAAATGTATAGAAGTTGACAATAAATATGATCAAGCCTTAAATTACATCATTACAAAATTTGAAACTATTTCAATTATTAAAGCTGTAAAAGACAAACTTGAAGGACACACTGTTGGTACAAGACAAATCTACAAACAATTTTTTGAAGCAAACATAAAACCTAATTTTATCTACACATCACTTTTAAAAAGAATTCCAATAGAAGCCCAAGAACTAGATTCTTACAAACTTTCAAGCGCTCAGATAACAATATTCGAACTTGAAAACGAAGCAAATAATCTCTACCATATGACACCAACTGAATTTACTCTCTCTGATGATAAATATAATATCTTAAATTTAGCTAAAGAAGTAATCTCAGAACACAAACCAGAATCAAATGATTTCATTAATCCTCAAAGGTTAAGAGAGGTTTTCCATAATATTGCAACAGATTTAATTGATGAAATTGCAGAATTCAAAGGAATTAAGATGAAACAAAAAGAAATCAAAGAACTAGCAAACATCTTAATTAGATACACTGTAGGTTTTGGACTTGTAGAAACTCTTCTTGAAGATGAAAAAATTCAAGATATTTCAATTAACTCACCAGCCAATAAAACTCCTATTTTTATTACACACTCAGATTTTGAAGATTGTAAAACTAACATTATTCCTGAACAAGATGAAGTTGAAGGATGGGCTTCAAGACTTAGAATGATTTCAGGAAAACCTCTTGATGCTGCAAATCCTCTTTTAGACACTGAAATCGAAACTCCTGACGCTAGA
>JBFKKL010000105.1:0-2807 GCA_041631255.1 Candidatus Woesearchaeota archaeon
ACCGGGAAATTCTTACATAATAGGAAGTTTCACATCTTCAATAATTTTTTTTATAGTAGTGTCAGTAGTACTATACATAATGCCACAAACAAAAAATTATTTTTATGTGGCATTAATTTTATTATTTTTTATTTTAATTGCAAAATATATTTTGTGGAAAAATATTAGTTATGAATTCTTTGATCATAAAGTTATAAAAAAATCGGGTATAATAAATATAACTTCAAAGGAACTGCATTTCGAAAATCTTAAACATATTGAACTTAAAAGATCATTTTTTTTTGATAAGTTAACTAATCAAGGAACTGTTTTACTTTACACTGCAGGATCATCAGGCGCTGACAAAATTTTGCATGCACTAAAAAAATACGATAAAATTTATGAGACATTTGAAGAGATATTAGAAGAAAATTAAAGCTTAAATGTTGAGAAAAGTTTTTTGTCAAAATCTTTAACTTTCCCATTCTCAATTTCAATACCTTCACTTTTCAAAATTTTAATTTTTTTGTCAAGTCCATGTAAGTAGCCACCTAATCTTCCATCACTATTAACAACTCTATGGCAAGGCGTTTTAGGAATATCAGGGTTATCTCTCATTGCATTTCCAACTGCTCTATAAGCTCTTGTATCAAGTGCTTGAGCAAGTAGTCCATAGGTTGTAACTTTTCCTTTTGGAACTTGTCTTAAAAGATTATAACATTTTTGATTAAATGAATTTTCCATTCTTCTATATTTCTTGGTAACATTTAAGTTCTACTCCTTTTCCATTTTGATAAAGAACTGGGTTTCGAATAAGCATTGTATATAGTGGGAGATTATCAGTACAATTTACTCTAAGTACATTTTGATTTGGAAGTACAAGTTCAACTTTTCCTTTTGAAGGTATTTCTCCATTAACACAGGTAGCTGTTTCTTCAGGAGAGAGAGTGCAAACTTCACCAATTAAAAATAAGTTTTCACCTTTCATCTCAAAAGCAATTCCTTCAAGACTTTTCCTAAGTTTATTAACCATTCTTAGTAATAGAAATTAATTATATATAAAACTTCACTTTAGCATTTCATCAAAAAGAAAACCTTCCCTTTTCATCTTGATTATGTCAATTACATAATTTTCAGATTTAGTTTCTTCAAGTTCAGATGTTGGAATAAAAAACCATTGATTTTGAGAGAATTTAACTCCTACCCAACTTTCAGCTCCAAACTTTTCACCAAAAAAATTCAAATCCCTAATTTCTTGTCCAGTGAAATATTTTTTAGAAGCATTAACGACCTTAACTTCCATAACAATTTTTCTAAATCCATTACTTGCAAGTAAATCTGGTGCAGGATACTTTGTAGAACCAGAACCTGCAACTCTAACACAAACCCAATTTTTCTCCCAGAAATTATGAATCAACTCATTTTCAGCTGCCGTTCCCTTTGCCTTTTTATTCCTTACATATCTCGCCATTTTTACTTCAATTTTGAGGAGACAAGTATCAGAAATCCAATAACAAGAACTATCAATAAGAATTCAATTACTGATATAACTATTCCAATTATTGCAAAAACTTTTCCTTCAAATTTCTCAGGATAATCTGAAATTTTAAAAAGTGCCATAACTCCTGTGATAAAAGATATTAAGATAAATATTGGAGAAAAAAGTAAGATAAATGCAAAATCTACAAACCAAATCGAAACAATATTAATCAGAGGCAATAGTGCAAATACGAAAGAACATATTGCAAGAGGATGACTTTTTTTACTTTCCATTTTAAGTAAAGTTATAACCAAAGGCATAGATGAAACCTATAAAAGCAGCAATTCCAATAAATAGTGATAATGAAGAAATAATTATTCCGGAAATTGCAAAACCTTTACCATAGTATCTTTTTTTATTATCTGAAACTTTAAAGAGTGCAATAACTCCAAAAATAAAAGACACAATAAAACTAATTGGGATTAAAATTATCAAAAAAGGAATAAAAAAGTATAATACAAACCCAATAAATGGGGCAATAGATAGTATAAAACTCCACATTGCAAGCGGATGAAGTTCTTTTTGAACTTCTTTGTTTGCTTTACTTTTACTATACAATTCCTGTGCTTTATCAACTTCTGCCATTTAATGTAATTTAACTGCAGTTCCATAAACTAGAATTTCAGCAGCTCCAGCTGAGACAGCAGCAGTCATAAAATGAACATTAACAATGGCGTCTGCATCAAGTTTTTTAGCATCATCAATCATTCTTTGCATAGCAGCTTCACGAGCTTCATCAAGAAGTTCTTTATACTCCTTAAGTTCTCCACCAACAATATTTCTAAGTCCTGCCATAATGTCTTTTCCAAACCATTTAGCTCTAACTGATGAACCTCTAACAACGCCTAGTGTTTCAGTAATTTTTCTTCCACTAATTTCCTGAGTATTTACAATAATCATATTTTAATTTAAAACTTGAAGATATATAAAGATTATGAATCAAAAAGTAGGTATGAAATTTTATAAAGCAAAATTTTAATTAATAATTTATATGTCAGATGTGTTTGTTGAATTTGCTTTAATATTTACTTTGGTTTTTTTTATTGCTTTAATTTTTCATAAGCTTAATCAGCCAGTATTAATTTCATATCTTATTACTGGATTTTTAGTTGGTCCCTTTGTTTTCAATCTTATAGAGGATTTAACTTATTACAATTTACTCTCACATATGGGAATTTCTTTTTTGTTATTTTTAGTAGGTATTCAATTAAATATAACACTTATAAAAGAAGTGGGGAAACCATCACTTTTAACCGGAGTAGGACAGATTTTTTTCACATTTATATTA
>JBFKKL010000106.1:0-2804 GCA_041631255.1 Candidatus Woesearchaeota archaeon
AAATGATCATACCTAAATATGTAATAAGGATCTCCTACAATAGGTATTAAAACCACGCCATATAAAACTCCAGTACCTACGCGAATTCCTCCTCCTGCTAGATGTATAAAAAGCCACAAAGATAAACCCCACAAAATAGGTGTTGGATAATTTACTTTTTGATTAGTTAAAATAACCATGACTACGAATATTATAAGAACTAATGTGTAAAGAAAAAATTCTTTATTTCCTTGAATATAATATTCAAACATAAAAATAACTATACTTGTAAGTGTAAATATGAAGACGGGCCATTGATTTTTTTTTATTAGCATTTTTAGTGATGATTGAATCTCATACTTATAATAATTTGTATTCTCTTCTACTTTAAAGTGATACAAATTTATTATATCAAATCTTTTTTGGAATCATATAAATGAAGAGAGAGAATATGCTCAAAGTTGAAAACTATTTTGAAGCATTTATTATAATTCTTCTAATGTTCTTTTTTTTTCTTTTGATAAAACCATTTATTTTAGCCCTACTTTTTGCAGTAACTTTAGTTTTCTTAACAAGAAAACCCTATTTATTCCTAGTTAAAAAAATTAAAAATGAAAATGTCTCAGCAAATATATTATTATTATTAATTCTACTTATACTAACTTTGCCGATTTATATTATTGGAAGCTCATTAATTTCACAAAGTAGTGCTTTAATCTCAACAAGTACAAGTATTTTTGAAATGGAATCTCTTGAGAACTGTTCATTTGAAAAAGTTTGCCCAACAATTGAAAAAAATATAGTGTTTTTTAATTCTCAAATTGCTTCAATGAAAACTAAGATTAAAGATTTCATTGTTGAATCCATAGGTTCCATATTTAATTCTGTGGCAATTTTTTTCTTAAATTTATTTATATTTGCTATGGCATATTTTTTTATTCAAAAAGATGGAGACAAGTTTGCAAGTTACATTAGAAGAATTATACCTATGAAAAATGAATATAAAGATGCATTATTTTTAAGATTTAGAGATGTGTCTTTAGCAGTATTTCTTGACAACATTCTTGTTGCAATAATGCAAGGAATACTTTTAGCTTTAGGATTTTGGATGTTTGGACTAAGTTCGCCGTTATTTTGGGGAATAGTTGCATCATTTTTTGCACTTTTTCCGATGGTTGGAACAGCAATTGTGTGGGTTCCTGTTGCAGCATACATATTTTTCACAGGAGATTATCTAAAATTAATTGGATTTGTTCTATACTGCGCCATAATTGTTGGAACTTCTGATAATGTTGTAAGACCTCTCTTATTACATAAAAAAATTCATGTTCACCCATTTGTTATCTTACTTGGAATATTGGGCGGTATTGAACTATTTGGATTTTTGGGAATATTTTTAGGACCAATTCTAATTAGTCTTCTAATTGCAGTTTTACAACTCTATAAACTTGATTTTAAGTAAGTTTATAAAGAAAGATTCCTTTGTTAAAGCAATGAGTAAAGATAAAAAAAAGCAATTAGATGATTTGCAAAATGCTGCGCCTTCAAAAGTTAAACTGCCTAAGGGAGAACAAGTTATTGGAGTTGTTGAGAAAAGATTAGGTGGTTCAAGAATGAATGTTAGATCTGCTCAAGGAGTAGATTTACTTGCAAGAGTTCCAGGTAGAATGAAAAAATTCTTATGGATTAGAGAAGGAGATATTGTACTTCTTGAACCTTGGGAACTTGATAAGACTAGAGTTGATTTGATCTATAAATATAAACCTAATGAAATTAAGGTTCTTGAAAAAAAAGGTCTTTTAGGTAATTTCGAGAATGTTGAAGAATTCTAATTTTAACTTTTTTTAAAAATAAATTTATTCTTAGTTTGAATACAAATTTAAATAAAAATTAGAAATTTAAGATTAAATTTCTTCACTCGTCCTTTGCTGTCTGAATGAATGTTCTAAGAGCAACAATTACTGCTGCAGGCACAATAAAGATAACGATATTTCTAAACATACCTCCTAAAACTTTAGCTAAATATTCAACTGAACTAACTTGAAAAGTTGCATCTAAAGTTTGCAAGAATGGTTGTGAAAGCATTACTACAACTATTGAAGCTATCAAAAAACTACTTGCTTCGCCTACTGTGATATTGAAGAACCCAACTAAAATACTTAATATAATTAGAAGTGCCACAACAGCTCTTAGAAACGATTTTCCAGTTGCTGAATCAAGTGTTGGAACTATAAATGCAGATAGAATTGCAAGTACAATACCTACCCCAAAGATTATATTTCCAAATTGCATAAGTTTTTTCTTTTGTCTATGAATTGCGTGTTTCATATTGTATTATCTTTAATTATTTAGTTTATAAATTTTATTTTTAATTTTTGATAATTAATTTAAACATAACTTTAAATAGTAAGTTTAATTGCTAAAAATTATGAAAAATAAAGATAGAGTGTTAAATTATCTTTTAACTGTTAGTTTTGTTTTATTGATATTTTTTTTCTTGTTATCTTTGGTCGGAATTGCAAGATTTGTTTTATCTGATGCTACAATTGGAAGTCATGTTCTTGAAACTAAAACTCTTCTTGAAGATATAGATGAAGTACAAAAAGTGACAAAAACACTAGAAAACGAAACTTTTTTTGGAGACAAAGTTAGTTCATCTTATCTTTTACTTGATGCATACAGTAGTGATATTGAAGATGTTGCATATAGAACCAAAAATAATAGAACAATAATTACATTTATTTTTAATAAAACAATGGAAGATGAAAATGGAATATATTTTTTCTCCATTAGAAATATTTCTAAGTTACAAAAGGGAGTAATAG
>JBFKKL010000107.1:0-2803 GCA_041631255.1 Candidatus Woesearchaeota archaeon
AAATAATAAATGAAAAGAAAAAGACCGGATGATGTTGAATATGATAAAAATTACAATTATGGTAGTAACAATAAAGTTCATGTTAATTCCAAAATAAATCAAAACGGAGATTCAGAACACTGTTTTGAAATGGTTGTTGATGAATTAACCGGAATGACATTAGAAATATTTTTAGTTTTAGATCAAATGCATGATTTTGGAGAAAATGAAGATCGTAACATGTTGTATCAAGAAAACGATTTGGAAAAATTATACTTGAAATTTGCGAAAACTTTAATAGAACATCATTGGAAACGAATTCAGAAAAAATATGAAAATCTTAAAAACGAACAATTATATAAATATTTCTTTAACGGAGAAATGAATTTTGATAAATTAATAAATGTAAAAAGTAGTAAATACAGAATTTCCAGACTAGTTGTAGAACATTTTCATAAAATTGAACCTAAAAATTTATTAGATTTACATCACGATTTAAATAACTGGAATGCTTCTGATGCCGTAAATCTTTTTGAAAATTTTTTAATTGATTTAAATATTACAAAACTTTACGTAGACTGTAATAAATCTAAGTATAATCTATATCCTATTTTACATTCTATCTGTAACAACTCTTTTAATAATGATAATTCTAATCTAAAAATTCCAAAAATAGAAGTTATTAAAACAGTTGCTTCAATTTATGACCCATCTGTATCTAACTCTATCGAAACCTATGTTCGAAAAATTCAAGAACTTAAACCTAACGATAAAGTTAAAGTAGTTGAAAATTATTCTATATCCCGAAAAAGTTATATAATAAAAACCAATTTAGGAAAAGTTATAGCAGATTTTAATTTTGAATACGATAAACATTTTAAAATTTATGATATATTTGAAACTCCAGATGAATATTTAAAGTTTTATAATAATGATTGTAAACGAAAAATTCAGAAGAGTTTTAAACAGCAATTTCCTAAAGACATATTTCCTGTTTCACAAAAAGAGTTCAATATAAATCCTCACAAATGTATTTCTGATCTCAGAAAAAAATTAACTGAATCAAAAGATAAAATGATTATTAAAAATGTTAATCTGAATACTTTTAGAGTTAGGGCGAATATTAACAGTTTTTTAGATGAAACCGATTTCAAAAACTGGAATGTTCCTAATAAACCTTTTAAAAACGTTTCTGTGAGAAATATTTCAGAGCATGTATTGAGAAATAAAAATGTACCTAAAATATTTAATGTTTTTGCATATAAAACTATAGGAGATTTTTCCCAAATTTTAGAAGCTAAAGAAGGTAACGGATTATTCATTACTGCAGACGATCAATGTGCTTATATAAGTTCTTTATTAGTTCCTACACTTTTCGAAAGAGATAACGAACATATACTTTGCTCTTTAGTTTATTATGGAACTCAATTTTTAACATCTCTTAAAAATAAAAGATTAAAATTAAGCATCAATTCTAAAAAATAATTTGAAATAATTTGAAATAATTTGAAATATTTTGAAATGTATTAACGGTTTAAAATTTTTGCGATTAAAAATTTAATTTAAAAAAATAGTCTTAATTTAAATTAAATTAAATGGGAGAGGACTCTTTAGAATCTCTAGAAAAACGACTTATAAACATAGAAAGACAGATTACAGAATTAACAAATCTTATGATAAATCTTTACGGAGATTATAAAAGAGATAATTGTTACGATTACAATAAAAATGATACAGAAACACAGAATTTAATTCCTTTTCCAAAAATGAATTACAATACACATACTAAATTAAGCGATAGTGAAAGTGAAAGTGAAAGCGATAGTGAAAGTGAAAGTAATTATTCACAAGCTTATGAAGTCGATTTAGAATATCCAGAAACTATTCAACGACCAGTCTGTAATATCATTGAAAAAAATCCTCATGTTTGGGAAAATTGGAAATCTTTAAACAATTTTAACTTTAATATAGATACTCCGGACGGAAAATATGATACAAAATATCCATCAGATTTAATTGTAGAAAAATTCAGAAAAATATCAGATGAAAAATATTTAGGAAAAAAAGATTACGGTAAAACTGGTTACACTAGAGATTACAATATTATTGCTAAAAAACTATCTTTTTAAATTACGTTAATCTAATGTTATTTAAAATATTAATCAAAATTAATCAAAATTAATGTGTGATAAAATTAAAACTGAAAAAATTTACAATGATTGTTTTGAAATGTTTAAAAAACTTCCTGACAATTCTGTAGATATGGTTTTAACAGATCCACCCTATTTTTTAGACAGAATGGATCAAAACTGGAATGAAATGATTGACGTAACCACAAATTCGCACATAACTAATGTACCTTTGGGTATGAAATTTAAACCTGAAATGGGAATCGAATTTCAAAAATTTATGGAATCTGTATCAAAAGAGATTTTTAGAATTTTAAAACCTGGAGGAGTTTATCTTGGATTTTCTTATCCTCGACTGTTTCACCGTATCACAAATGCCGCTGAAAACTGTGGATTTGAAATTCGTGACGCTCTTGCTTGGTGTTACACTTTAAGTCAAGTTAAAGCTTTTTCTCAAGAACGTGTTATTAAAAAAGATCCCAATATAGATAACTCTCTTATAAAAAAATTAAAAAATCATAAAACTCCTCAACTTAAATCTGCTTTCGAACCTATTCTTTTTGCAACTAAACCCAGAGAAGGAAGATATATTGATAATTATTTACAACATGGAGTGGGATTGATGGACTGTTCAGTTAAAGTCGGAATTGCAAATGATAAATTTCCTACAAATGTTTTAACAACAGGAATGGAAA
>JBFKKL010000108.1:0-2781 GCA_041631255.1 Candidatus Woesearchaeota archaeon
ATGGGAGTTTTACCTTCTATTTCTTATTATGAAGAGGATATTAGTTCAATGTTTTTTAATGAAAACTTACTTTCTTATAGAATTTTTATGGAAGGGGAGTTGATTTCTGAAGAATATTTTGATATGGAAGAGAGAAGTTTGTCAAATGCTTTGAAATCTGGAGGTGTTGACCTTAGCTCTTATGGTTTAGAAGATAATTTTATTCAGATGAATATTGAATTAAAAGATTTGGCAGAAAACACAGTAAATATTTCATTATTAGTTTTCCCTATTGGAGAACCTTTTGAGATTAATCTTTTGAACAGGAACGATGACTCAAGTTTAAGTTATCATTATGATAAAACTTACAACACTTTATTTAATGGAACTATATTTTCTGAAACTAATAATTTTATTTTGAAAATTGAAACTAATAAACAATCTAATTGTTATTTGTCCGAAATTGATTTTCCTGAAGAATTTAATGGGGATGTGATTGAATCAACTAAACAGAATTTTACCACAATAGATAATAAATTACATACATTTAATGTTGATTTGACAAGTATGGGTGATTCAGTTTTTATAGCATGTGAAAATGAATTTTTTCCAGATCAAATTATAACTTTGGGTCAATCTTTAAATCTAAATAAAAACAAAGTCTTTTATTTGAAAAAATATGGGGGTTCAGATTTAAGAATTGACTCTTTGGTTCCAAATTCTTTGGTGACTTCGCCTGATATTTTGATAATGACAACAACAAATGAAAGGGCAGTATGTACTTATACTTTTGATAATCTTGAAGAGAAAAATTTTGAAAATTCAAATTTCAAAGACCATAGGAGCGGTTATTATTCGGTTCAAGATGGGTCCTATGATTTAAGTGTTAATTGTATGGATGTTTTAGCAAATTCAGTTTCTAAATCAGTTAGTTTGAATGTTGATTTATCTCAAGGGATAAGAGTTACTGATTTCTCTCCTAAATATGTTGCTTCGTTGCCTGAAACAATAATTTTTTCAACTTCTGACGCGTTAAGAAGGGATTGTCGTGTGAATGTGGGAACTAGAATTACTGGAACTAGTGTTTTCAATTCTCTTCCAGTTTTAGAGGGGGAGGGAAATAATTATGTTTTCACATTAACAGGCGTTCAGGAAGGAGTAGTTCCAGTTTATGTTTACTGTAAAGTTGGGTCTCAACTTTTCAACTCTTCATTTAATGTACCTTATGAGAAAGGTGGACCTAAAATTACGGCTGTTAATTTCTTAAATGAGAATGGAATTAAAAGTAGTACATATACTTCTTCTACAGAAGAGATAAAACTTGAGATTGAAACTGAGTCATTAATTCCAGTTCGTTCATTTAAAATTGAAGTTATTGGTATAAATGAAACTTATGAAAAAGAATTTAGTTCAAATAAACCTACTTTGAAAGGAGACTTTTCAGGAGGAGTTCCACAATTAAAAATAACTCCTATTAATCAACTTGGAGTTCTTGGAGCTATATTCTCAAAACAAATTAAATTTGATTTACTTCCTCCTCAACTTAGTTTTATTTTAAATTCAGGAACATTTAGTTTGAAGTGTGAAGATTCAACAAGTTCTTGTGTTAAGATTCTTTATGGGTTTGGATCTAATCCTATTACTTGTGATCCTTCTGTAAGTTATGGAAATTCTTCGCCTTCTTATGGACAAAGTCCTTACATTTGTGCTACTGCTTATGACGAGGGAGGTAATGAAGTAATTCCTCCAGTAATAATATCAACAGGAATTGTTGCACCTATGGACAAATCACTTTCCAATACATCACAAACAGACAGAGGAACTTTAGATTCTCAAACTGATAATGAAGAAGAATCTCGGTCTGGACAAAATTCAACTCAAGTAGATACATCCCAAGATGACACTTCAGAAGATGATCCTTTGGATGATCCTTATGTTCCTGATACTGGATCTGATTCTCAAGCAGAAGAAAATGTTAATATTTATGTTGTAATTGCAATGTTTTTATTATTAGGAACTTTATCTGGAAGTGCTTATTATGTTTATAGGAGAGGTTACCTTGATAATCAACTTAAACAACTAGGAATTTTAGATCAAAATGTTTCACATAATAGTAATTCTTATTATGAACCAGCTAAGCAAGAATTTAGTTCTTCAAAATCTAAGAATTACTTTGGGTCAGGGAGTAGAAAGAGTTCTTATGATAGACATTTAGATAGACTAAATAAATTTTTAGAGGAAGCAATTCATAAAAAAGATGAAGTGTTTGATTCTTTTTCTTCAAAAACTAAAGATGATGCCAACAGTTTTAAAAGTTCGATTACTTCTTCAAAGAAGAGGGAATCATCCAAAAATTCTCAAGATGATGAATTCTCGGTAGTTTCACAAAAAAGAGAAGCTTCACTTTCAAAGTCTTCAGTTAAAGACGATGCAAAAAGTTTTGAAGATTATCATAAAAATCAAAAAGGAGAAGTTAAAGAAGAAGTTTCAGCTAATGTTCAAGAAAATAAAGATTTAGGAAGATTTGACAAATATTACATAGACAAAAGAAAGAGTTCAAGAAGAAAATCTTCACATATTGATTCAAGGAAGATAGATGAGGAACTTGAGAAATTCCAAAGGTATCATGAAGGTCAAAAGGCTGAAAAGAAGGGTGAAAATGGAAAAGCAAGTACAGATGAAAAAGATTTTAAAGAAAAGTAAAGAATTTTGGAATTATGTTTGGCATGGAGATTCTTTTGCATCTTATGTTTTGAGTTTTATTTTTGCTTTTATTATCATAAAATATCTTTTCTTTCCAAC
>JBFKKL010000109.1:0-2770 GCA_041631255.1 Candidatus Woesearchaeota archaeon
TCGCTAAAATGAGTAATTGCTAAATGAATTGAGAGTAATAAAACATTGAAATAAATTCCTCCGTAAACAAAAAAATATGCTAAAGCTTTAACTAAATTTGATTTCTTTTTGTTCTGAGTGTTATTCTTCATTAAAATACTTGTATGTTTATTCTTTAAAAATATTCTTTTTGAAATTCAAGTTAAATTTATGATTAAATATATAAAGACTACTCAATAGTAAATAATTATGACAAATAGAACTGATGTCCTTGAAGAGGGAACTTCTAGAACTAAAGGCGTTGATGCTCTAACTTCTAATATTGAAGCTGCTAAAGCTGTTTCTCAAATTGTTAAAACAACTCTTGGCCCTATGGGAATGGACAAGATGCTTATTGATTCTGTTGGTTCTACTATTGTTACAAATGATGGTGTTAAAATTCTTAAAGAAATGGAAGTTGAGCATCCTGGTGCTAAACTATTAGTTGAAGTTGCTAAAACTCAAGAAACTGAAGTTGGTGATGGAACAACTACTGCTGTGATTTTAAGTGGAGAATTATTATCTCAAGCTCAAGAACTTCTTAATAAAAAACTACACCCAACTCAAATTATTAAAGGGTTCAAAAAAGCTGAAAGTAGAGCACTTGAAATTTTAAAAAACAGATCTATAAAAATTGATTTAGGAAAAGAAAAAGCAATTAGAGATGTCTGTGAAACTGCGATGACTGGAAAAGTTGCTGAATATGCAAAAGATCATTTATCTTCACTTATTTTTCAAGCAGTGAAAAATGTTGGTCAAACAGAAGATTTGAGAAAACACATTAAAATTGTTAAAGCTGCTGGAGGAGAGACTAGTGAAAGTTTCTTTGTTGAGGGGTTAGTTCTTGATAAAAAATTATGCCATGTGAATATGCCTAAGAAAAGAGAAAATGCGAAAGTTTTACTTCTTGATGTTCCTTTAGAAGTTCGTGAGTTAGACTCTGATGCAAAAGTTAATATCAACTCACTTGATGAGTATCAAGATTTTTTAGCATCAGAAAGAGAATACCTAAAAGAACTTGCTTTTAGAATCCAAGAAATTGGGGCAAATTTAATTATCTGTCAAAAAGGGATTGATGACTCACTTGCTTATTTTTTAGCAAAGCAAGGGATTTCAGCCGTTAGACGATGTAGAAAATCTGACATGGAAAAATTAAGATTAGCACTAGGTGTTCCTGTTGTAAGCTCAGTTGATGATGTGTCAAAAGAATATTTAGGTAAATGTGGACTTTTTGAAGTTAGAGAAATTCTTGGAGAAGATTTTGTTTTTATTGAAAAAGTTCCAAAAGCTCAAGCAGTAACTTTAGTTTTGAAAGCTTCAACTGGGCACTTTTTAGATGAAATTGAAAGAGCAGTTGATGATTCACTTGGAAATATTCATTCTTTAAAGAAATATCCTGCATTAGTTGCAGGAGGTGGAGCAATTGAACTTGAAATTTACAAAGGACTTGAAAAATATGCTAAAGAATTTTCAGGTAAAGAACAAATTGTAATTTCATCTTTTGCAAATAGTTTTTTGACAGTTCCAAAAATACTTTGTGAAAATTGTGGATTTGATGAAATTGAAACTATAACTGGACTTATTGCACTTCATGAAAAAGGTGAAAAGCATGCAGGTATTAATGGCGATAAAGGAATAGTTAAAGACACTATGAGAGAGAAAATTGTTGAACCTGTTGCTGTTAAATTACAAGCAATTAAATCAGCTACTGAAAGTTCAGCTATGATTTTAAGAATTGATGATATTATTGCTGCTAAAACTGTAAGAGTTCAGGATTTGGATTAAGGAATGTGTCTTTTCTTATTTAACATATGATTTAACCTAATAAGAGGTTCTTGAAATTTATGGTAAATAATTTCTGCATGATGAAATAAATATGTTGAAAATATAATTGTTATCATCATAATTAAGGTTAAAAGTGAAACTATAACTGAACTTACAAGACCTTCTTGATATACTAAGGCTGCAAGAATTAGAGAGAATTCAGAAATTTGAGATACAGCAAGCCCTGAGAAAAATGCTTCTCTTGCAGTATAACCCATTCTTGATAATATAATAAATACTATTATTGGATTTCCTATTAAAACTACTAAACTTCCTAAAATTGCAATTGGTAAAAGTTCTCCTATACTAGAACTTATAAGTGAAATTTTTTCAAGAAAGCCTTGAGCCGCTAAAATTGCTTCTGAAGATGCAAAAAGTTCTGCCCCTAAAACTATGAAGAACAAAACTAAAAAAAAATCTTTTAGTGCTTCAAATTTAGGTATAACATGATCTGCAAACCTTGTAGAAGCTATTGATGCTCCTGCAACAAGGGCACCAACTTCAATTGAGAATCCTAAATAACTATAAAATGCTGCTATCCCAAAACACCAAAATATTGCAAATAAAAATTTAAGTTCTGAAGGAAATGAATCTAGATGTTTTCCCAATTTTTTTGGGATTATAAAAAACAAATATGAAGATGCAATAATACAAACAAGAGAAATAAATGTCATCTCAAATGATGACCCTTTTGCAAAACTAGCATAAGATGAAAAAAATATTAATACAAATGCTGCGATTAAGTCTTGTACTAGTAAAAAACCAATAGAAATTTTTCCGTAAACTGTTTCAAGTGCATGTTTATCTGCAAGAAGTTTTACAATAATTACTGTTGATGAAAAACATAAACTTATTGCAATTAAAATTGTTGCTATATTTGATAAGTTAAAAAATAATAGTAATAAAATTGATAAAATAAATGTGAAAA
>JBFKKL010000110.1:0-2742 GCA_041631255.1 Candidatus Woesearchaeota archaeon
AGCATAAGCTGAAAGGGATTCGACATAACGTCTTTGTCCTTCGGCATAAATTGTGTCAAATGCTAAAGTTGACTTTCCTGAGCCTGAAAGTCCTGTAATTACAATAAATTTATTTCTTGGAAATTCTACTGAAATATTCTTTAGATTATGTTCTCTAGCTCCCTTAACTATTATATTTTCATTCACTAAAAAATCAACTTTAATAGAATTTATAAGGTTAAGGATTTAGAGTAAAACATTTAAAGAAACTCAAACAGTATACATTAATGAGTAGATACGTCGCATTTATAGTTGTACTTTTTTTTAGTCTATTTACAGCATATTCACAAGGATATTATGCAGATATTGGAATAACTGTTTCATCCTCAGGAGATGTAGTTTTCAACGGTAATTCTAATTATCCATTTTTTCAAGATGGATCTATTTCGCAAGAATACACTTCAAAACAAGGGAAATATTGGGTTTTAAATATTTCTACAAAAGAAGAATTTGACGATTTTATTTTCGAGTTAACTCTTCCTAAAGGGGCTGAAATAAATTATATTAAAACAACTCCTTCATTTAGGATAGATAATGATGGTTCAAGAATAGTTCTAATCGGAACAGGAGAGAATAAACCTTTTACTTTAATTGTTCAATATTCAGTAAAAAATAATGCTTCTTCAATTGGTCAAGGATATTATATTTTAGCATTTCTTGCAGGACTCATTTTTGCTTTATGTTTCTTATTAGTTTTATTTATATTAAAGAGGAATAATGACAGAAATAAACCAAAAATTGTTAAAAAAATTGAACCTAAAATTGAAGAAAACAAAGAAAACAGCATAATTGTTGAAAACCTTCCAGAAAGGCAAAGAGCAATTTATGATTACATAGAAAAAAAAGGGAAAGTTACTCAAAAGGAACTTGAAGAAAAGATGGGTTTCCCAAAATCTTCTCTTTCAAGAAACATTGCTTCTTTAGCATCCAGAAATATTATTGAAAAAAGTAAGTCCGGACAAACAAATTACTTAAGCTTAAAAAAGTAAGATTCCGCTTTTGTTCCGCCTAGTTCCGGCAAATTCCGGCAAATCTTTATATATAGTTCCAATCCTAAACTTCTACCAAAAATTACAATTTGGAGTGATTTAAAATGAAAACAATATTAAATTTATTTGTAGCTATGTTATTAGTATTTGCTGTTCCTGCAACAGCTTTTGCAGATAATGTTACTTCAAATACAAGTGTAGAATCAAACACAACTGCTGGAGTAGACAATAGTAGTGTTAATGTAGAATCTAATACGTCAGTTGAATCAGAAACTGAAGTAGAAGAGGAAGAAAATCAGGAAACAGAATCAGGAGAAGCTGAGGAAGTTGAAGAAGGGGAAACTCAAGTTAAAACTAAATTCGAACTTAAGAGTGAAGCAGAAGTAGAAGGTATTGAACTTTCAGAAGAAGTTGAATCATTATTCAATGAGCTTGTTGATAGTCTTGCAGCTACAGAAAATTTCGATAAAGAAGTTAAAATAGAAATTGAAGCTGAACTAAAAGATGGAGAATTAGAAGTTGAAACTAAAGCTGAAGGAGATTTAACTGTTGATCAAGAAGGACTTATTTCAGATATTGAAAATGCTTTAACTACATTATTAAATGAAGCAGAAGTTGAAGAAGCAGAAGTTAAACTTTCAATTGAAATTGAATTAGAAATAGAAATTGAAGCTGAATCTAATGAAACAGATAAAGAAATAGAAGATGAGAGTGAAAATGAAGAAGTTGAAGAAACAGAATCTGAAGTAGAAACAGAAGTAGTTAATGAAGAAGAAACAGAAATTATTTCAACACAAAACGGAGCTCAAATGAGACTTTTACAACTTCAAAAACATGTTGAAATTAGGGCTGAAAATGCTGCGCATATAGTTGCAAGAATTGAAGCTTTAGAAAATACAGATGTTGATACAACAAGATTAAATGAAATTGTTGATGAATTTGAAGCACTGGCATCAAGTATTGACGAAGTTAATTTAGAACAAGAATCAAGCGTTTTAGCTCAAGAGTTTGTAGCTTTAAAAGCAACTGCAATTGATTTAAGTAAGGAATTTAGAGATATTGTAAGGGATTTGGATAAAGATGTTAAAGACCAACTTAAAGCTGAAGTTAAAGAAAAGAAGGAGGAAAAACTAAAAGAAAAAGATGAAAGGCTTGATGAAGTTAGAAAGAAATATCTAGCAAATAAAGTAAAAGCTTTCCTTAAACACTTTGATGCTGAAACTGCAGAAGAATTAAGGGCAAAAGTAGAAGCTGGGGAAATAACAGAAGCTGAAATTAAAGCTAGAATTAAAACTGAAATTAAAGCAATGTCTCAAGAAGATAGAGAAAGAGCTGCTCAAAAATTTGAAGAAGAGAAAAAAAGAAACAATATCGAACTAAGAGAACAAAGAGATAGGTTAAGAGAAGATATTGAAGAACTAAAAGAAAGGAAAAAGGAGTTAGTTAGAGAAATTAATTCCGAGAGAAAAGAAATCTTAAAAGAAATTAGGGAGAAAGATTTCGATAGAATTAACAAAGAATTTGAAAACCTTTCAGATAGAGAAAAAAGAATTATCCTTGAAGAATATAGAAAACTTTCTGATGAGGATAAAGCAAAATTAAAATTATTAGTTGAAGAAAGAGTTGAAATTAATTCAAATATTAGAAATGATAGAATTAAAATTAGAGCTGAATCTAGAACTAATGTAGATGTTGAGGAAGAGGAAGAGGAAGA
>JBFKKL010000111.1:0-2680 GCA_041631255.1 Candidatus Woesearchaeota archaeon
AAATCTCTAACCTCTACATTATTCAATGTGTTGATTTTTGTTTCTGTAAATCCATTAACTATTTGCCTATTTAAATTGAACAAATCACTATTGTCAAAAGATTGAAACGAATATTTTGAAACCAAAGCCACAGTAATTAAAATTATTATAAAAGATAGAATTACATCAAAAAGAAAAATTTGACCCTTCTTCTTTTGTTTATGAACAGATAACTCCATTTACAACAATATTCCCTGAACCCACACAGTTAATATTATTTTCCGGATCAATTTTTACAAGCCTTCCGTTTTTCTCAAATACTATCGCAAATTCTCCCGTTATACCAAGTTCACTTCTTATTTGAGCCTCATCTACCTGCATAAGTTTCTCAACACTAATTGAATTTTCCTTATCAATTATACCTTTTGTCTTGAAATTTTCAACTAAGATTTTAGACTCTGTTGCTGCAAGACTTTCTTTATCTGAAATATTTTCATTACTCTCTTCGTTAATTTTATTTAAAACTAAAAAAAGAGATCCAAAAAGTACTATAACAATTACAACTATAATGTCAGTTGATAAGGATTGAGATTTTTTGTAGTCTTTCATTTTTCTTTTTTATTATTGTGAACATATATATACTTTCATTGTAACTGGCTCATTGTTCAAAAGAACAGTGTATGAATTACTTATTAAGTTTGGACAGTCATTACTTGTTGAAATTACATTTAAACTTTCTAAATTTCTTTTTTCCCTAGTTTTAATCCAAGGGTCTGAACACTGAATTTCTTTATCTAAGCCGTAATCAACCCAAGCCCCAAGAAGTGACCCATCGCACTCACTAGGTACTGCGCTACATTCAGGAACCAGTTGCCCACATGCCCTATAAACTCTTGAATCTGATCTACTTGTACAATCTAAGTTACAATCTAAATCTCCTGATGCTTCAAAAAATCTTGACCAAACTGTATAATCATACATCTGATTTCCATTAAAAGTGGCGTTACAATCGCTAACTAAACCATTTATATCACTACTAACTCTAAATAGACATTGATATCCTTTATCGCCATAAGATGAATCTGTTCTCGCTAGTTGTATATCAAAAAAATCAGAAGTAATAGGTGGTTTTTTAACACAAAGAGTTGAAGTGTATTTTGCAAATGAAAATTCAGGATCTGAAGAGTTAAATGCTAATCTGTGGTTTTTGTCATTGCTGATATACATAAACGAGGTATAATCGCAAGTATCCGGAGAGGAAACTGTTGAAAAATCTAATTGATCATTTGAGGTTGAGCAACATAACTGTTTGTTGAAGCCTTTTTCTTCTGAAGATTCTACTGGAGAATTTAAAACATACCCTTGTGAATCTGTCAAATTACTAATGTAAAAAATAGAATGTTCATTTTGTCCATTACAAGCACCATAATCCCACGAACAAGTAATTGTGTCAAGACTAAACCCCACATTTATTGAGAGAAATAAGCCTGCCAGAACTAAAAGGGATTTATTCATGATATTATTTAATAAAATCTTTATAAATATCTTTGTCACCACTAAAAGACTTTTAAAAAGTGAAAATCAAAATACTTAAAATAGACCTTTGTTTAAATAATCATAATGACAGTATATTCACATTCTAGAATCTGTACTTTTGAACAATGTAAATATAAGTATAAACTACAATATATCGATAAAGTTAAAGTTGATATGCAAACTACAATTGAAGCTTTTTTAGGAGATATGGTCCATAGAACTTTAGAAAAACTTTACAAAGATTTGAACTATGAAAAACTTAACTCAATTTCTGAAATATTAACTTATTACGATTTAATCTGGGATAGAGAATATACAGAAGACATTTTAATCGTTAAAAAAAACTATACTGCTGAAAATTACAAAGCAATGGGTGAAAAATACCTCAAAGACTATTATGAGAAATATAAACCATTTGATGATATGACAATAATTGGTCTTGAAACCCAAGATAAAATGACTCTTAAAAATGGAGATAAATATCATGTTAGAATAGACAAATTAGGTTTTAATGGAACAACTTATTATGTTACTGATTATAAAACCAATAATTCTATGAAAACTCAAGAAGATGCTGATGCTGACAGGCAACTTGCAATGTATTCTTTATGGGTCAAAGACAAATTTCCTGATGCTAAACGAGTTGTTTTAAAATGGTATATGTTGGCATTTAATAAAGAAGTTGTTTCTGAAAGATCAGATGAAGAACTTGAAAAACTTGAAAAAGAAGTTGTTCAAAAAATTGAAGAAATTGAGAAATGTTCTGATTTCCCAACCCAAACGAGTGGTCTTTGTAATTATTGCCAGTTCAAAGAAATCTGTCCTGCTTTTACCCATGAAGTTGAGCTTGATGAAAAATCAAATGAGGAATTCAAAAAAGATAGGGGAGTTCGTCTTGTTGATGCATATGCCGCTCTTTCTCACCACAAAAAGAAAATAGATTCTGACTTAGAAAAAATAAAAAATAATTTAATTGAATTTGCTAAAACTAAGGAAATTGAAATGGTTTATGGTAGTGAATCTAAAGTTTCAGTTAAAACTATTAAAAAAATAGAACTTCCAGAAGAAAAAGAAAATTTGATAACTTATTTGAAAAAGAAGAATCTTTATGACGAGTATTCAACATTAAATTACATGAAATTAAATTCTTCGGCTATCAAAGGGG
>JBFKKL010000112.1:0-2668 GCA_041631255.1 Candidatus Woesearchaeota archaeon
TTCCATTTAAAGAAAGATTGTGTTTTTTTCTCATTTCTAGAAGTTCTTCTTTAATTTCTACTGCCGAGAGTTCTTTCTTTTCTCTCTTTGCTCTCTCGAGTACAAGAAGAATATCCACAATGACGTCTCTTGAATCTCCTGGTTGAAGTAAACCTAAAGAAAGACATATTTTTTTTAGAGTATCCCTTTCTGATAAATTGTGAGGGCTTTCATATCTTCTTAGAGTTAATTCCATTAAAGGAGTTTCACTGAATTCTGCCATTTATAGAAAATCTTAGTTTAATAGTTTATATACTTTGCTATAATCTTTTAGGTGTGTACTATTTATGGACTATGTTCTTGATTAGCTTTATTAATCAAATTTGATTCTTTTTCTTATGTTTAAATTACCAAAGATTGAAAATTCTGAATATTATTATACTTCAGCTATTAAAATTATGGAAGAATATGCTGAAAAAGAGAAGAAAGAAATTAATACTCGTTGGTCTAGAACTGTTAGTACACAGCGTAAATCTCGTGAAGAAATTTTAATTGATAAACAAAAAGATCTTGAACTACAAAAAGTAAGATATTTGAATGGGACTGTTAATAGGCAACTTAGAAAAATTGTTAAAAAATTTCCAAAATTTTCTGTAATTAAACCATTTTATCATGAACTAATTGAGACTTCTGATTACTCAGTTGATGAAATTCAAAAAGCAATTGATGATTTGAATTCTTTGGTTTTAAGATGTGATGAAATTTCTCAAATGACACTAGTTAAATTGAAAAAGGCGAAAACTCACAAGACTATGGGCTATATTATGAAAAAACATTTGGGAAAGATCGGAGCACTTTACGATAAATCTTCTAACTCATTTGTCATTTTATACCATACTGCTCGTTTTATGAACAAGTTGCCTGAACTTGAAGATTTATATACAGTTGCAATAGGAGGATTTCCTAACGTTGGAAAATCTACACTAATGAAAAATATTACTGGCAGTGATGTGGAGATTAGAAACTATCCTTTTACAACAAAAGGGTTAATGTTTGGATATATTCCTTATAATGAGAGACGTTTTGTTCAGTTAATTGATACTCCAGGTTTACTTGGTCGCGAAACAGAAAATAAGATAGAAAAAAGAGCTTCAGTGGTTTTAGAAAAGTTCTGTTCAATAATTGTTTTTGTAATTGATTTAACAACAAGTTGTGGATATACTGTTGATGAACAAATTGAGTTATTCAAATCAATTCAAAAGGAGAGTAAAGAAATAATTGTTTATTTTAGTAAAGTTGATTTATATGGAAAAAAAGAGAAAGAATTACGTAAAGATTTTGAAAAGAAATTCAAAAATGATGTCTATGAAACTCCTGAAGTGTTAAGTGATGTTTTAGTTGAAAAGGCTAAATCACAGAAGAAAAAATTTGACCCTAGTTCACTTAAGGTTGTTCGTTAAAAAGGACTTCATGATTAATTTCAGTTTCTAAATCTGAACCTAAAATTGTTTCCATCATATCAAAATAGTCTCCCCTAACACAAAGAATTACTCTTTCTTCTCTTTCTATAAAATTCATAATCCCCTCAATTAGATTTGTTCCTTTCTCTGCATCTCCTTGAAGAGCGTCTTGTAATCTTCCTGTTCTGAAATATTCTTCTTCATCATTTATATTAAAACAAATCTGTTGATAATTCCCAATTAAAAGACCATTTTTATTTCTGACATTTGTATAAATATCTACTGTTGACTCCGCATTATCTTGAGTGAAAATAAGAGTGTTTTCTCCAACTCTTGGAGTGAAAGAGAGTCTTTCAACTAAATTTTTTGATTCTTTAGTTCTTTTGACAATTCTAAGATCTTCTCTTCTCACGTTGTTAACAACCTGAGCTCTTGTTAATTGAGGATTTAATTTGAGAAGATTTCCCTCTCCAATATCTACATAATAGTTTCTTCTGCTTCTTAGAACTTGAAGATTTTCGTTTGATTGCGGATAGCTAAGATAAGAAATTCCTGACATTCATAGTCTCTAGTTTTATATGTTTTTAAATATTTCTAAGATGGTCAAACTCTTCAGGGCCTCTATATGGTTTCTCAACTATCTCAATTCTTTGTAGAGCAATTTTTGCTGATTCTGAAAGTAATTTTACAGGTGATTTTAATTGCTCTTTGATAAAAGGAATAGTATCTTTATTAGCAATAGTTCCAAGAGCTAAAATGGCTTCATGTTTTACTATTCCTGATTTATCTTCTTTAACGCATTTCTTTAAAGCTTCAATTGCTTCATAAGCTGCTGTTTCTCCTAAAACAAATGCTGCTTCATGCCTTACGATTTCACAAGGGTCTTCTTCTAAACATTTTATAATAGCATTTAGAGAGACTTCATCAGCTATATTCATAAGTTGAAAAAGTGCTTGAATTCTTTCTTCTTGAAGAGACTTATCATTTTGTAAAATTTCTATTTGCTTGTCTCTGTGAGTGTTGTTCATAGTTTAAGAAATGTGTTTTGGATTAAAAAAGTTTTTACAATATCTTTCTAGATTTATCCTTTGGAAGTATTTTAGGATAATTTTTCTTAACAACTTTTTTATCATTAAAAATCGATTTTAAATTATGGCAGAAACAACTACAATAAATAAGCCAGTTAAAATATACAAAGGAGGATTGCTCTCAGTTAGTGTCTGGGAGAA
>JBFKKL010000113.1:0-2637 GCA_041631255.1 Candidatus Woesearchaeota archaeon
GTACTCTATAACGGATACTCAATCAAAAAAAGATATGCTAGCTCATTTGAAACAAAAGTAGATTTTGTAATTGATGAAATAAATCATAATGACCAAACATTTGGGGAGAAAGGAGACCTACATTACAACAGTAAAGGGTTAGTCGAGGAAAAAGTTGAAATTGAACCTGATGAGAATCAAAGCCAAGATGAAATTTATCTTGGACCAACTGGAGGGTTAGTTTATGAAATAAATAAATTTGATGGCGAAGTTGAGATAGAACTTGATTGCAGAAAATCAACTGATTTCAACGAATGGGGAAGAGAATATGATGTGAATGTAGAAAATGGAATTATAATTGTAACATACAATAAAAAAGAAAACGAAAAAACTTCTTATACACTTTACGTTGCAATCAAGGCAATGAATTTTGCATACGATTTGAAAAAAGAATTCAAGAAAAAAACTTACAAATATTCTAAAAAAAGAAATTCATCATATGAATGGTACACATATCACCTACTTAATGTTAAAGTTAATGAATCTAAAAAAATATACTTTGGAGCAGGATTCACAAAAGAAGAAGCGATTGAACAAATTAAATTATTAGAATTCCACAAAGAAGAACTTGAAGGATTTGATAAGGAGATAACAAAAGATTTTGTTAAAAATCAAGAATTCAAAATACCTCTTTCTCAAAGAACTGATGTCGCATACAAATTATCAACTTTAGCACTTTACAAGTTTCTAAAAAAAGATACAACTCCTCAAGGATTCGTTGCAGGTTTTCCTTGGTTTAATCAAATTTGGTCAAGAGACGAGCTTTATACTATAAGAGCATTCATAAATTTAAGAGAATATAACACCGTTAAAAAAACTCTATTTGAATACCTAAATCTAATAGATAATGAAACTGGGATGATTCCAATTTTAAAGTCTGATAAAAATTCAAATAAAAGTTTTGATGCCCTATTTATTCTAGGAAAAAGGTTCGAAGATCTAATTTTTCAACTCGTAGAACATAATGAATTAGATAAAAATTTGAAAAAAGAAGAGCTCGAAATCGTTTATGAGAAATTAACAACTGCTTATTCAAATGTAATTAAAACTTCTTGGGATAGAAAAGAAGAACTTCTAAAAACATCATACGCACAAAGCTGGATGGATACAATTGAAACCAACTTTCCTCTCGATTCTCAAGTCCAACTACTAAATTTCACATCATTTTTAGGAATTTTGTCTGAAATGCTTCAGAAAGAAAATACTGAACATTATCTTGACATAGAACATGGTTTAAGAGATAAAATCAGAGAACAATACTTCAATAAATATAAACTAGTTCAAGAACCTAAAACTGAAAAGATTACAAGCAATGTATTTTTAGCATATTATTTCTATCCAGATCTTTGCACAAATAATGAATGGGAGAAAATATTTGACAAAGCCATTTACGAATTACAAACTCCTTGGGGAGGAATTGCTTCTTTAAGTAAACACGATAAAGAATTCAAAGATGAATACACAGGAGAAACAAATGAGAGTTATCATAGAGGCGACAGTTGGTTTTGGATAAATAATATTGCTGCACTTTGCCTTCACAATTTAAATGAAAAAAAATATAGGAAAAATATTGTTAATTTAATGCAATCCTCAATGAAAGACTTATTTGAAATGGGAACAATAGGTTTTAGCTCAGAAGTTAGTTCATTTAAAGAACAAAGATCCGAAGGATGTCCTGCACAATTATGGTCTTCCTCAACTTTCATAGAATTAATTGACAAAATTAATCAAAAAAAATATTAGTTTACTCTCCAAAAAAAAAACTAAAAATAACTCTCAAATGTTTCATTTCTTGAATAGGTCCTTTCAAAGCTTCAAGTCCTAACAGTCTAGCCACTCCAAAATAAGTTGCAGATAAAAAATACAAACTTAAAAATCCAACTAATAGAATATCAAGCCAATGTTTCTTAAAAAAATGTTTCTTAGATTTTGAATGTGCATAAGCCCTAACTAGTTCTAGTACAAAAATAAACAAAACAATCAAAGAAAGTAAATGAATTGTAAGCATAATTTCAGGACTAAAGTGTACGCCAAATAATTCTAAAACTAAACTAAACAAAGAAAATATAACTGCAAAAACAATAAAGTAATCCAAGAACTTATCAAATTTTGTCCTATGTAAATGACCAAAATAGAACCTTTTAAGAAAACTATGATTAACAAAATACTCAATGTAAACGTCTTTTTTTGCACTCATTTAAATATAAAATCAAAAAAATACTATATAAATTCTTCGCTTAATGACTCAAAGATAACAAAAAATCTTTATTATCTCTCTAAAGAAAAAAACTTATGCTTCACACAGAAAAAATATCTAATTCTACAACAATAATTCAAGCACTCGACCCAAAACTTAAAGTGTTTGACGTTGATATGAAAACACAGTTCGGATCAACATATAACTCTTACCTAATTTCAGGAGGCGAAGAATCAGTTCTAATTGATACAGCAAAAGAAAAATATTTTGAAGAATATATTGAGTTTTTAAAATCTCAAACTACACTTGAAAAAATAAAATACATAATTGTAAACCACACAGAACCTGACCATTCAGGAGAAATTGCAAAGCTTCTTGATGTAATGCCACATTTAACAGTA
>JBFKKL010000114.1:0-2613 GCA_041631255.1 Candidatus Woesearchaeota archaeon
ATCAAGCAATTCACACGGTTGTTTTTTCACCGGCAATTAATACTCCAATTGAGATTCAGATAAGAACTGAGGAAATGAATCGTTTGGCAGAATTTGGAATTGCAGCTCACTGGAAATATAAAAATGTTCAAGAAGATAAAAAATTTGAGAAGAAAATTTCTTGGCTTCGGGAGATAATACAGTGGGAAAAAGAGCATCCACATAATGAAGATTTTTTAGATTTAATTAAATGTGATTTTTTTGAAGATGAAATATTTGTCTTTACTCCTCAAAATGAGGTTGTAATTTTGCCTGAAGGTGCAACAGTTTTGGATTTTGCGTACGCAGTTCATACTGAAATTGGATCTAGGACATTAAAAGCAAAAATTAATGGTTCAGTATCTACAATTGATCAAGAACTATATAGTGGAGATATTATTGAAATAATTACTAAATCAAATGTTAGACCTTCTGAAAAGTGGCTTAAATTTGTTAAAACTCAAAAGGCGAGATTAAAAATTAGAGCTGCATTGAATCTGAAACATTTAAGCGGTAAACAAAAGAAAAATTCTGAAAGTGTTACATTTGAAGTTTTGAAAGAAAAGTTAAGTGGAGTTGAGAAATTTAAAAAAATTAGAAAGGCCGGTTGTTGTGATTTTACATATGGTACTCAAATAGTTGCTATTGAAACTAAAAATAAAGAGTGTGTTATTCATAATGCTTCTTGTGATAATGCGAAATACTCAATAAATAAGAAGTTCCCAGTTAGTTGGAAGGAAGATAAGAAAAAAGAAATCTTAATTGAGATGACATTAAAAGATAGGTATGGTCTTTTAATTGATGTTTTGAATGTTTTATCAGAATATAATATTAGTGTTTCTAAACTCAATACTAAGGTTAACAAAGATGGGAGTGTTATTTTGTCAATTTCTATGGTTGATGGGCCTTATATTGAAAGTTTAATTAAAAAATTAAAGAAAGTTGAAACAGTTGGGAGTGTTAGGGTAATTAGAGGTTTATTTGATAGGTTGAAGTAAATTTACAGAACTTTTTCAATTTCAATTTCACAATCTTTATCTTTAATTTTAGTTATACAGGAAAGAACTTCATTCTCTTTTACTCCTTGATAAACTTGTTTTCCAAAACCTTCTTTGTCAATATGTTCCATTCCTTTTAGAATTTTACATTTACATGCACTACATGAACCTCCCATACAACCATAGTAAATATCAGTGTTTTCTTCAATTAGTTGGTCTAGAAGTGCGATATCAGAAGTTCCTTGAAACTCTTTATTGAAAGATCCGTCTTTATTATAGACAGTAATTTTTATTCCCATAATAAGAAAAAAGAAAATAGGTTTTATTTAGTTTTCTTTTTAGTTGTTTTTTCACATCCAAGAATTGGTAGATATTTGTCCCAACTAATGTGTGTGAAATATATGTTTACTAAAAGTAAAATTATTCCGTGAATTAAATTTGCTGGTGCTAACATTGCTAGGTATACAACAATTCCAATTGAAAGTGGTGCTAGCATTACAGTAGCTAGTGCAATTCTAAAATTAAATAAGAACATAAGTCCAACTATTAATTCAACTAGTTTTGCAAGTTGTATAATTCCCGTTTCCCAATAAATTGTAGTTGCTTCAATATCCTTTTCAGTGATTCCTTCCATTGGAGTTCCTGATACAATCATTTTTGCTCCTAAGAATCCAGCTACACCTGCAAAAATCAAGTATAGTCCAAGAAGAATTCTAAGTGTTGTAAATATATATTTGTGTTTTAGATTCATTTTGTGAATATATTTGAATTTGAATATTTATAAATTCTAGTTTTCACCTTTAGTTTTATAAAGTACATTTTATTAGTTTTGAATATAGATTTATGGTGGCTTTAATAGAAGTTAAAAATTTGAGTGTTGAATTGAACGGAAAAACTCTTTTGAAAGATTTATCTTTTTCAATTGGTTATGGAGAAACTTTAGTTTTGCTTGGACCTAATGGTGCGGGGAAATCAACTTTAACTCATGTTTTAATGGGCGATCCTAGATATAAAATTGTTTCTGGAGAAATTTTATTTGAAGGGAAAAATATTTTGGATTTAGAAACTTTTGAAAGGGCTAGGTTGGGTATGTTTCTATCATTTCAGCAACCAGTTGTTTTAAGTGGAGTTTCTTATGTTAATTTTCTTAGGACTTCATACAATTCTATGAAAGGATTAGAGATGAAATTAGTTAATTTTCATAAACTTTTGAAAGAGAAGATGAAACTTTTGAAAATGGATGAAAGTTTTAGAAAAAGATTTGTAAATGAAGGATTTTCAGGCGGAGAGAAAAAACGTTCAGAATTATTACAAATGTTACTTTTTGAACCTAAACTTGCGCTTCTTGATGAAATTGACTCAGGACTTGATACAGATGCTTTGAAATTATTTTCAACTCAGATTGCAGAACTTCAAAAGAAGAACAAAATGGGATTATTTTTGATAACTCATAATACTAAAATATTAAAGTTTTTGGACGTGAATAAAGTTATTATTTTGAAAAATGGAAAAATTACTCATAATGGAGCTTGGAATTTAATTGAAGAAGTTGAGAAAAAAGGATTTAATTAGTAAATCAAAAATTACAGTTTGGTAA
>JBFKKL010000115.1:0-2597 GCA_041631255.1 Candidatus Woesearchaeota archaeon
ACCAATTCAAACAGGAATTTTTAGCCATTTTGAAGAAGATATTGCAATTATTATTGATAGTGATGAAGCTGAAGTTGAGAGAGTAAAAAAAGAAGAAATAAAAGGTCTGGTACTTTTTAAGAGATATCAAAATGATTAAAATTAACTATAAAGAAAAAAGTTTTGTTGTTGAAGATAAAGCTCAAATTGACTGGTGTAGATCAAAAAATTATGGTGTTGAAATTTCAGGAAAAACACACTTGATGAACTATGAAACTTTATATTTAATTGAAAAAAAACAAGCGAAATTAGTCTCAAAAAAAAAGTTTCACATGATTCATACGAATATGCAGTTTTTAAACAATTAAAAAAAATAGGATTTGTTGTTAAAAGTGGACTTAAATTTGGAGTAAGTTTTAGAGTTTATGAGAAAGGAGAAGGAGAACACGCATCAACCCTTGTTGAAGTTGTACGTGACAATGAAAAAATTCCCGTTAAAAATTTTTCAGGGAAAAATAGAGTTGCTCATTCAACTAAAAAGAAACTATTACTCGCAATTGTTGACAAAGAACTTTCAGTTACATTCATTGAAATGAAATGGAGAAAAAACTAAATATGAAAGAAAAAATATGGATTCTAGTTGGAATATTTTTATTAATTTGGCTAGTTTTAGATACTCTAAAAATTCTTAGCTCAACCTATAATAAAGTTGTAATTATCTTAATTTTAATATTATTAATAGTTGGAATTAAAGACATAATTCTTTTATTTAGAAAATAAAATTAATTTTCTTTAAGAAATTCCCTTCCGCCAAAAAATGGTCTTAGAACTTTAGGAATAATTACATTACCTTCTTTTGTTTGATGTTGTTCAATTACTGCAATAACTGCCCTTGGAGTTGCAATTGCAGTATTATTTAAAGTATGACAAAAATTAATGGAATTATCTTTTGCTTGATATCTAACATTTAAACTTCTTGCCCCATAATCTCTGTAATTTGATGATGAGCCCATTTCTCTATATTTATCCTGTCCTGGAAGCCAAGCTTCTAAGTCATATTTTCTTGTTGCAAACATTCCAATATCTCCAGTGCAAATATCAACAACTCTATAATGCAATTCTAATTCCTGAAATACCTCTTCAATAATTTCTGTAATAAATTTGTGATATTTTTCAGAATCTTCTTCTGCACAATATATGAATTGCTCTACTTTGTTAAAATTATGAACTCTAAATAACCCTTTCTCATCTTTAGTAACACCTGCTTCACGCCTAAAACATGGAGAGAATCCTGCGTACATTTTAGGAAGATCTTTATGATTAATTATCTCATCTTTATGAAATGTTGAAAGAGCATGCTCTGAAGTACCAATTAAAAATAATTCATCGCCTTCATTTCCAATTGTGTAAACTGTATCTTCAAAATCAGCTAGAGGTATTGCTAGTTTAGCAACTTCTGCTCTAAGCATTGGAGGAGTTGACATTACATTGAATCCTTTTTTTATAAGTTTGTTAAGTACAAAGTTATGGAGAGCATTTTCAAGCATCAAAAGTTCATTTTTCATAAAATAAAATCTGGCACCTGAATTCTTAGCTGCCCTTTCTAATTCAAACCAATCGTTTAATTCACAAAGCTCTTGATGATTTCTTGGTTTAAAGTTGAATTTTGGTTTTTTACCCCACTGCCTTAGTTCAACATTATCTTCATCATCTTCTCCTTTTGGAACTTCTTTATCAAGAAGGTTTGGAACTTTTCTTACTTCTTCGTTTCTTGTTCTTAAAAGTTCTTCAACTTTAGATTCCTGTTTTTGGATTTTCTCTGCAACCTCTTTTACTTTATCAAGTTGCTTTTTTATGTCTCCTCCTTGTTTCTTTATTTCTGCAATTGCTTTTGATTCTTTATTTTTCTGAGCTTTAAGAGAGTCTAATTCTCCTTTTGCTTCTCTCCACAACGTGTCCGAGTTAAGAATTTTATCAATAATTTTTGTATCAAAATCTCCTCTTCTTTTTAGATTTTCAATTACTTTTTCTTTGTCTTCTCGAAGAAGTTTAATATCTAACATAAAAATAGCTATTTTGTATTATATTTAAATATTATGATTGTACTTGTTTTGAGTATTAATAGTTATTAATATTTATAAATTAGACTTTCCAGAGGATTTTATGTATAATAAAAAGGGAATTACAGTGGCTGTTGCGATTTCACTACTAATTCTTGTTGGAGTTGTTGCCTATTTTAGCTTACAAAGTTGGTTCTTAAATTACAAAGGATCTTTTGAAAAACTTGTTGAAGGTGAAGGTTTTGATTCTAAAACTGAAATTATTAAACTTACAAACTCTTCAATTACAATAAAAAATACCTTTAAAGAAAATTTAGAACTAACTTCTCTTAAGATTAATGGTTCTGAATGTAATTTAAACTCTTCTGAAATAAATAAAGGGACCATAGTTATTCCTTTTTCAGGATGTGAAATATTGTCTTCTCAATTAGTAGCTCTTGAAGTAGTTATTTTGACCCCATATGGAGTTATGCAAGAATTTGAACTTCTAAGAGATTCTATTTATAATCCTAACATTGGAGGTTCTTTTGTTGGATATGTATATGGAGAAAATGTTGG
>JBFKKL010000116.1:0-2592 GCA_041631255.1 Candidatus Woesearchaeota archaeon
AGTGTACACTGAAGAGAAAAAACCTTTAATTGAGTGATAACTTAGAAGTCTTAAAAAAAATTCAATTGAAAAAAGAATCATAATAACCCATTCTATTGAATGGAAATAATTGTATAAAGGTTCAAAAAATGGGTATGAACTTAATACAAAAAGGATAGTTAAAAGAAAAATCAATGCAAGTACTATCATATCCATAAGAAATGTTTTCTTTGTTTTCTCTGGTGCGAAATATTTTTGAAAAGGAAATTTAATGTAAGCATGGTGCTGCATATTGCCAGTTCAAAGAAATAACTTGTATTTAAAGTTTTGTAACTTTTTCAGTCTTTTATTCTTAAGAATTGATACGGATTAGATACATCTTTTTTTCTAAGTTTTTTAAGTTCTTCTTTGAACTCTTTATCTAATTTCTCTGTTGATGCTTGAAATGCGTGTGGCGATATGTCTTTAATATATTCTTTAAGAAAATCTTTAACATCTTCAGGGTATAAATTGTAAATTTCTCTTATTGTCCAACCAACTCCTTTTTGTACATAATATTCTTTGTCGTGTAGAAGATTTTTTACCAAATTTATTGTGATATCGAAAGAGACAGGATTCTTTCTCATGGAAGAATAATAGTAAAGTGAAGTTAATGATAGGCGCCTTGCCCATAAGTTATCTGAATCATTGAATTTCTTTAAATCACTTAAAAATAATTTATGCACATCTAAAACATCTGCATAAAGTTTTGCTAATTGGTCTGCATGCCACCAGTTTTGAACTTTGTATGCCCATTTTATGATTATATCTTTATTATCTATGAAAACTTTTAAAGGCATTTTTTCAGTTTGAATTAGACTCCAAGAAATTAAATCTGAAATTTCTGAAGTGAAAATTATTTCATTTATTACTTCTAATTTCTCTTCATCAAAAAGTGCTTCAAATTTTAAATTCTTGAATTTTCTTAGTTCTGGTGTACTTATATTTAGGTGAATCAAATCTGATTCTTGAACGTCTTTTGTATGGTTATCTTTATTAATTGGAGTTCCTAGTTTTCTTATTTCAATCTCTAGTTCGTCTTTAATTTTCATTTTTTATTATAAGTACTTATCTTCTAATTTTTTTATTTCTTCTAATCTTTTTTTGTGTCTTTCTTCATCTGAAAATTTTGTACTTAGAAATGTTTTAACTATGATTGGATATAAGTCATGATTGAATTCTCTTGCTCTAAGACATAAAACATTAGCATCATTATCTAGTCTTGCCATTTTAGCTGAATATTCATCAAAACATAAATCTGCCCTAATTCCTTTTATTTTATTTGCAGCAATTTGCATTCCTTCTCCGCTCCCACAAATTAAGATGCCTAAAGTTTTTTCTTGTAGTACTTTTGTGCACACCTTTTCTGCAATAATTGGATAATTTATGGAGTCTTTAGTGTAAGTTCCTTCATCTTGAAATTTATAATTTAATTTTGTTAAGATTTGTTTTACTTCTTCTTTTGCTCCGAATCCTGCATGATCTGAACCTATAATTATTTTCATTCTACTACCACATTCAAAGCTTTGCCAAAACTTCCTTTTTTATTTCTTTTGATATAATCCTTAATATTCTCTTTAAAATATTGAGGATGTTGTTTTTGGATTTGTCCAATTACATAGTAAACAATTGCCACCTGACATCCAATACCTGCCCATTTTGGAAGAGGAAAATTTATCTCTTTTCCCCTAAAGTCTACTTTTCCTTTTCCAAAAGATATACAAAGCTCAGTTTTACTTGGTACAACAGTTATTGCATGTTTTGCTTCCTCGTAACTTTTAACATCTCTTGCAATTTTTCTCCCAAATAATTCTATAAATTTTACAATGAAAAGTTGATTAAGTAACTCAAACTTATCCGGAGTTATAATTAAGAAACCATCGTATTTTTTGAAGTTCTTTGGAATCTTTGGCTTAATTGATTTGTTTATGTAATCTAATATTTTTTTTGGATCTTCTCTTGTTTTTGCTAAAACCCATCCTAAATATGTTGAAGTATTGTATGTGTATGGTTCTCTGTTCTTATTTGTAATAATTGTATTTTTTTCTCCTACAATACTTTGAGCTTGTGAGTTTTTTGTACAAGTAACTAATTGAACTTTCTTCTTTTTCTTAAGAACTTCTTTTGCGATAATTGGTGCGTGTTTTCCTCCAGATGCTGAAAAAACAATTACTCCGTCAATTTTTTTCTTAAGAGCTTCTTTGTAATTAGTTTCATCAGCAAAAATTGCGTCAGTATTTGAAAATAAAACTTTTGCTGTAACAATAGCATTTCCACTTCCTACAATAAGAGGTCTTTTGAAATTAGCAAATTTAACTTTTGGAAGTCCTTCTTTTTGAAAAAGTTCAAGTGCTGCTAAAGTAACTGTAGATAAATCAGGTAGATTCTTTTCATCAAATTTTTGAATTATTTCTAAATTTTTTAGTTCCATTTTCTTATTTGATTACTCTGTGTTCATATTCGTCCCAATCTTTTTTAAATTTTTCAAGACCTGCATCTGTCAATGGGTGATTAAATAATGACTGAAAAACTTTCATTGGCATAGTTGCAATGTCTGCTCCGTAAAGTGCTGAG
>JBFKKL010000117.1:0-2584 GCA_041631255.1 Candidatus Woesearchaeota archaeon
GATTTAATGTTGAAAATCACAACAGAAAAAGCTAAAATTCAAGAACTTTCAACACATTTAAACATATCAAAAATTCTTCAAAGGGACATAAAACACTTATCTGGCGGAGAACTTCAAAGAGTGGCTATTGCAGCTGCTCTTTTAAAAGATGGTTCAAACTTTTACATATTTGACGAAATTACAAACTATTTAGATATTTATGAGAGAATCAATTCATCAAAAATCATAAAACAAAAAGTTGAAGGAAAAACGGCACTTGTTGTCGAACACGATTTAGTAATTTTAGATTTCTTAGTTGATTTTATTCATATTATGTATGGTCAACCAGGGGCATATGGTATGTTAACAAATGTTAAAGCTGCAAAAGTTGGGATAAATGAATATTTGGAAGGATTTGCTAAAGATGAAAATGTTAGATTCAGAGATAAGCCAATTACTTTTGATAAAGATACAGTAATTCAATCAAAAAGAGTTGAGCCTCTTTTGAGTTGGGAAAGTGAAGTTATTCAAAGGGGCGAATTTACGCTGGAGGTTGACGAAGGAGAAATAAAAAAGGGAGAAATAATAGGAATTATTGGAAGAAACGCTTTAGGAAAATCAACTTTTATTGATCATGTGGCTAATACTGATTTTGACACAAAAGTTGTATCATACAAACCACAGCTTATTCCAAGAACTGACGACTTAGTTTTAACTATGCTCTCCCAGTATGAAAATTATACTGATTCATTCTATGAAACTTATATTTTAGAACCTTTAAATATTCACCCTCTTTTAGAAAAACAAATTGATCAATTATCAGGTGGAGAACTTCAGAGATTCGCAATCGCAAAATGTCTTCTTGATGATGCCGACATGTATTTATTAGATGAGCCAACTGCTTTTTTAGATATTGAAGATAGATTAAGAATTTCTAAAATGATTAAGAACTTTATTCAGACTAAAAATAAAAGTGCATTAATTATAGATCACGATTTAGTTTTCATGGATTATCTATCAGATAGACTTTTAGTTTTTGAAGGAAACCCTTCTCTAATAGGTCACGCTTTAGCTACTCTTTCTATGAGAGATGGAATGAATACTTTTCTTAAAGAATTAGATATTACATTTAGGCGTGAAGAAAATAACAAAAGGCCAAGAGTAAATAAGAAAAACTCGGTTAAAGATTCAGAACAAAAGAAAAAGGGAGAGTATTACTACTCATAATAGATTTACTTCTTTTTCGAAGTTGCTTTTTTAGTTGTAACTTTCTTCTTTGGTGCTGCTTTTTTCTTAACTACTTTTTTAGTTGTAGTAGTTTTTTTTGTTACAGTTTTCTTAGTTGCTTTTTTAGTTGCAACTTTCTTTTTAGGAGTAGTTTTTTTCACAACTTTTTTCTTAGCAGGAGATTTTTTAACTACAGTTTTCTTTGGTTCAGAAGCTTTCTTAACGCTCTTTTTTTTAGTTGTTGTTTTCTTTTTAGATTTTTTAGGTTTTATAGTTTCAACTTGAATTTTGTTTCCTGAATTACTATTTTCTTCATAAGTATATTCTTTAACTGCTCTCTCTATGTCGCGTCTTGTGATTCTGTTAAGTCCTGTTGCTCTTGACGAATAACCGCTTAATGCAAAAATCGGACACCATCCAGAAAGTCCCGTTAATAAAATTAAAACTCCTACAAAATATAGAACATAAGTTGTAAGTCCAGCTGTTCCAAAATACCCTATAAGTACAAGAACAATTCCTAATATGGTTCTCAAAAATCTTTCAGATTTTCCAACATTTTTTCTTCCCATGTTGTAATTTAATCAGAGAAGATTACTTATAAAGATTTCGTTATCAGAAAAATCCGAGTATTGAGAGAACTAAAATTGAAATCAAACTTCCCATCACACTAAAATAAACTCCTTTATTCCAAGCTAAAACTTTTTTCCCATCAAGTATCCAAAAAGGAAGCATATTAAACACTCCTAAAAAAGCATTAATCCAAATTCCTAAAAATAATATATAACTTAAAAGTCCTGTTGCATTTGGAAAAACAAACAAACTTAAGAAAATAAAAATCAATGCAAGTGCTAAATTTACAAGAGGCCCTGCCACAGAAATTATTCCATTTTGTCTAAGTGATATTCTTCCCCAAATCACAACTGCGCCTGGCGCCAAAAATAAAAATCCAAAAAATGCAATAACTATTGCAAGAAGCATCATAGGAATATCTGCTCTAAATTCAGACATAAATCCATAGTGTTGAGCAACGAATTTGTGTCCAAATTCATGTAATAAAAATCCTAAACCTACTGTTAAAAAATATAGCACTACAAAATTCACAATTCCAATTTGTGAAATCATGTGTCTTTGAAGTGCCATTAATGCAAGAGTAATTAAAACTAATGCAATAGATAAATGTTTTATCTCTATTGAAGAAAATGAGTATTTCCCAAACTTATATAATCTAGGTCCATCTTTTGATTCTTCGTAGTGAATATATTCTGCCATTCTAAAACATAAGGAATTTAAGTTTATAAGTTTGATGTTTCACAATAGATTTATAATATCTAAAAAAGAAAAACATTTATGGATTTAACATCATTCACTTCAAAGAAAA
>JBFKKL010000118.1:0-2580 GCA_041631255.1 Candidatus Woesearchaeota archaeon
AGATCATTGATTTTGGCACTAATGAAAAAGAATTAGGTGAAAAATATGATAGATGCCATATTCTAGCTAGAAAACAAGAATAAAAACTATTATATATCATTAATTTTATTTTCTAATATGCAATTAATTGAAAGGCGTGGTTTATCTTTTGAACTTAGACCTACTAATCTTGAAGATTTATGGATTTTATCACAATTTATAGCGCCTCAAGATAGAATAGGGGCTTCAACTCAAAGAAAGGTAAATGTAGGAAAAGATAAATCAAAACAAGTAACTAAAATAATATTTGTCGATTTGCTAGTTTCTAAAGTTCAATTTGAATCAAATGTCTTAAGAGTTTCAGGAGAAATACAAAATGAAACTGAGTTTACAGCAATAGGCCAATCACATACACTCACATTTCAAGTAGGAGACACTTTAAAGCTCAACAAGACTCAATTGCTTAAAACAGAGGAAAAACTTCTAAAAAAGGCTCTAGAATCTAAAGAACAACATAATTTACTTGTACTTCTTGATAAAGATGATATGATAGCTGTTGAATTTAGTGATTTCTTCTTTACTGTACTTTTTTCTAAAAATAATTTGGGTTCTAAAAAGTATTACAAAGAAGATATGGATGAGTATGAGGTTAAATACAAATTACTTGAAGAATTACTAAGTAGAGATTATTCAAGAGTAATACTTGCTGGACCTGCCCATTTTAAAGATGAATTGAAGAAAAAAATCGAAGAAAAAATTTCAGTTAAAACATTAACATTAGGGTTTCAAGAAGTTCAAAGCTCAGCAGTTCAAAGGGCAATCAAAGAAATTAGCTCTTCAGGTTTAGTTGAAAACTCTCAGCTTAGTGAAGAGAGCTCAGTAATTTCTGAATTATTAAAAAATATCGATAAAGGTATAAAATCAGTTTATTCTTTTGAAGATACTAAAAAAGCAATTGATAATGGTTCTTGCGAGAAATTACTTGTTACAACTAAATTAATTGAAAAATTAAGAGAAGAAGGTAACTATGATGAATTGAACAAAATGATGATTACAGTTGAACAATTGAATGGAGATTTAGTTATAATTAATTCAGAAAATGATTCAGGGAAAGTACTTGATGGTCTTTCAGGCATAGCTGGAATATTAAGATATTAGTTATTTTCTCTTAAACTTCTTTTTATTTGGTTGAAAAATATAGAATTTTGTGAAAAATAAATTTATTCTTCGTTGTTTAGGACAATCTCTTCAAGAATTTTTTCTTTCAAAGCTGTGTGACTCATAAATCCACCATATGCTCTTGAAACTTTCTTTTGTGATTTAGGTAAATTCTTGAATTTCCTATTTGTAAGTCTTGGAATTCCTCTTAGAGGTTTCTTTGTTACTGCGCATTTGGCAATACTTCTATTTCTTTGTCTGTAAAGTGTTGTAGTTTTACCTGAAGGAGTTTTAACTTTAACTCTTGCAAGTCTTCCACTCTTTAATTGTCCATTTACCATAGTATAGAAAAACCTCGTTTTCTTTATAAAGGTTTTTGAATTTTCTTTATTTAATGACACATCACGTACTTGTAGGATCATCTGAAATTGCTCTTAAAGGTAAAAATAGACATGAATTTGAGAAGAGACTTGTTAACAACTTATATTCCGCATCTAATTATCATAAAGTTAATCTTATCAAGATAAAGAAAAAGAGACATCAATTACTTTGTTTATTTGAAGATGAGAAAGAGCTAATTATTTCAATGCTTGAAAAAATCCCGGGAGTTCACCACTTTTATTTTATTGAAGAGATTTCAAGAGATTTTGAAAAATTATTGCATACTGCCGAGAATAAAATTAAAGAGATGAAAAATAAAGGAATCAAAAGCATTGCATTTAAAACAAATAGGGTTGATAAAAGCTTTCCATTTAAATCTCCACAAATCAATGAGAAACTAGGGGAAATTGCTAAAGAAAATGGTATTAAAGTAGATTACAAAGGAGCAAATGATACTTTATATATTTCAGTTTTACCTGAGAAAATTACAGTATCTTCTGAAAAATACATGGGAGTTTCAGGCCTTCCAGTAGGTTCAATCGGAAAAGTTTTAGTTTTACTTTCAGGAGGGATAGATTCGCCAGTTGCTTCATTTAAGTTAATGCAAAAAGGGTGCAAAGTAGATTATTTGCATTTTCACCCTTTTTCATCAAATGATGAGGCTAAAAAACATAAAATTCCTAAAGTAGCCGAAAAATTAAATGATTTTGAATATTCTTCTAAGTTATTTCTACTTCCAAACTATATTTACGAAACGCTAGTCTCACCATTAGTTCCTGAGAGATATGAAATGGTTTTTTACAAGTTTTTTATGTTCAGATTAGCACAAAGATTAGCTCTAAAGAATGGATATTTAGGGATTGGTGTTGGAGATTCAATAGCACAAGTTGCTTCACAAACTCTTGAGAATATGAGAGTTACTCAAATGGGTCTTGAAATTCCTTTTTTGCAACCTCTATTATCATATTCAAAAGATGAAATTATTGAAGTTGCTAGAAAAATTGAGACATTTGATCTAAGTCAAGAGAGTTATGCTGATTGTTGTTCTTTAACTTCTGCTTC
>JBFKKL010000119.1:0-2572 GCA_041631255.1 Candidatus Woesearchaeota archaeon
CTTTTTCCTTCGAACTTTTTTTTTACAAATTCTAAAGATTTTGGTTTTTGGGCAGATTTTATTGTGAGTAAAGAATTTGTGTTTGCACCTAGTTTACTAAAAGCTTTTTCAAAAAGGCCAAGTTCTCCATTTCTTAAAGTTAAGTTACATTCATTGACACATTCAAAAACTTCTAATTCACAAATAATTGATTTGTGATTGTCTTCACAAGTAACTTTGATTCTTTCATTTGGATATAGATTTAATTTTTTTGCATCAGCTGCTGTTATTGTTGCAATGTAGTTGTGGGATGCATTAATATCAATCTTTTTTAACTTAAACATAAAGTATTTCTTTAAATTTTCATTTAACTATCTTAGTTTTTATTTGTAAGTGATGTCTAAGTTTGATTTTGTTTCATTTTGAGACATAACAAAGCTTTAAAAAGGCATTTTTTTGTATTTTACTATGACTCAAGATGATTATGGAGCATCAAGTATTAAAGTTTTAAAAGGACTTGAAGCAGTTAGGAAAAGACCTGGTATGTATATAGGTGGAACTGGAATTGAAGGACTTCACCATTTGGTTAAAGAACTTGTTGATAACGCTATGGATGAAGCTATGGCGGGACATTGTGATAAAGTTCAAATTACTATTCATAAAGATAATTCTGTTACAGTAAAAGATAATGGACGTGGTGTTCCTGTTGATATGCACGCTGAAGGAAAATCAGCTGCTGAAATTATTTTTACAGTACTTCATGCAGGAGGAAAATTTGATAATAATGCCTATAAAGTTTCAGGAGGACTTCATGGTGTTGGTTCTTCAGTTGTTAACGCTTTATCTACAAAGATGAGTGTTAGAATTTTCAAAAATGGTAAAGCATATGAACTTGATTTTGAAAACCAAAAAGCAATAAATGGTGGTTTAAGAGAAATTGGTCCGACATCAAAAAGAGGAACTGAAGTTACATTTCATCCAGACCCTACAATTTTTCAATCTATTGAATTTGATTACAAGATTATGAAGAAAAGGTATAGAGAGTTTGCTTTTCTAAACCCAAATGTTAAAATTATTTTTACAGATGAGAGAAATAATATTGAAGAAGTTTTCCATTATGAGGGAGGTTTAACTGAGTTTGTTAAATTTGCTACAGAAGGATCTCGTCAAACTATTAAAGATATTATTGCTGTTTCAGGCGAACAAGATAATGTTATGGTTGATATTGCTTTAACATATACAGATACTTACAATGAGAACTTAGAAGGTTTTGTGAATAATATTGCAACGCCAGGAGGTGGAACTCACATTTCAGGATTTAAATTAGCTATTACAAAAGCTATGAAAGACTATATTGCTAAAAACGGTAAGCCTGCAGATAAGAAAGTAAACTTATCGGGAGAAGATATTCGTGAAGGTATTACAGCAATTGTTTCAGTTAAAATTCCAGAACCACAATTTGAAGGTCAGACAAAAGATAAACTTGGAAACCCAGAAGTTCAAAGTATTGTAAGTAATGTATTTTTTGAACATTTTTACACTTATCTAGATGAAAATCCTAAAGGAGCTCAATCAATTATTGATAAAGCAATGCAAGCAAATAAAGCTCGTGAAGCTGCTAAGAAGGCTCGTGATCTTGTTCGTCGTAAGAATGTTTTGGAATTCTCTTCACTTCCAGGAAAATTAGCTGATTGTTCTTCTCGTGATCCAACAGTAAGTGAATTATTTATTGTAGAAGGAGACTCGGCAGGTGGTTCAGCTAAACAAGGACGACTTCGTGATACTCAAGCAATACTTCCACTTAGAGGAAAACCTCTTAATGTTGAAAAAGCGAGACTTGTCAAAATTCTTGAGAATGATGAAATTAAGACTATGATTAATGCACTTGGAGTTGGTTTTGGTGATCAAACTGATTTTGATAAATTGCGTTATCATAAAATAATTATCATGGCAGATGCTGATGTTGATGGTGCACACATTGCAACGCTTTTATTGACATTGTTCTTTAGACATTTTAAGGAATTGATTCTTCGTGGACATGTGTATATTGCAATGCCTCCACTTTATGGAATTAAAAGAGGAAAACAAAAGATTTGGCTACAAAGTGATGATGAATTGAATGCTTATAGAGAAGCGCACCCTGGTGAGAGATTTGAAATTCAAAGATACAAAGGTCTTGGAGAAATGAATCCTGAACAATTGTGGGAGACAACACTTGATCCTGAAAATAGGTATTTGAAAAAAGTCACAATAGAAGATGGGATTGAAGCTGATATGGCCTTTAGCATGCTTATGGGCGATAAAGTTGAACCACGTAAAATTTTTATTACAGAGAATGCTCAATTTGCAAAGGATATTGATATTTAAAACATATCTTTATTAATATTAAATTTGTTTAAACTTTTATGATGATAGTAGATAAATTTTTTCTTTACTTTATTGTTTTAGTATTTATGCTCTTTTTAGATTTTATTTGGTTAAAATTTATTATAAGGGATTTTTTCTTTAACCAGATTAGTTATTTGGGACAAATAGAAAATGGAAAGTTTGTAATTAAATATATTCCCGCAGTTTTAACATATGTGTTTATGGC
>JBFKKL010000120.1:0-2565 GCA_041631255.1 Candidatus Woesearchaeota archaeon
AACGAAGAAGCTCAAGTAATTGAGAGAGAGCAGATGTTACATCTAAGAGATTTTATTAAGAAAGAACATTCAAAGAATAAAGAGTAAGTGTGAATTTTTAATCATCAAATTTTTTATATAAAATAATAAATCTAACATTTTTACATGGAACCTACTTTCTTCGTACAAAAAATTGCAATTCAAGATAATCAAGACAAAATTCTTTTTCTTAAAAGAAGTGATTACAAATCAAAAGGTGCAAACATGTGGGATTTACCTGGTGGAAGCGTAGATTTTGCTGAAGATTCGAAAGAATCAATAAAAAGAGAATGCAGAGAAGAAGTTAACATAAAACTCAATTCATTCAAACCTATAGATGTTTTTTCAAGACCTGCTGAACCTTCAGGACAATATATATTCATAACTTACTTTTCAAATGATTTTGAGGGAGAATTAAAACTTAGTGAAGAACACACAGAGTACAAATGGTGCACTAAAGAAGAATTTGAAAACTTAGATTTATTTGGAAGTGTTCTAAGAGTTAAAGATATTTTAAGAGAATTATTCTAAACTCTCTCCTCCCCCAAATTTATAAATAGCCCATTAACATAATTCTTTAATTCATCAAGTAGAAATTTAGTAAGTTTAGAACTTTTTCCTGAAGCAAGCGCATTCAAATATCCTTCTCTGTTTTCAACACTAATATCAACCATAGGAAAACCTGATCTATCAAGTATAAAATTCATAAGAAGTCTTGCCATACGACCATTTCCGTCAGAAAATGGATGTATTATAGCAAATTGCAGATGAAAAAAACTAGCAAGTTCAAGAGGATGAATTTTATACTTATTTTTTTTATAGAATTGAATCAAATCTTTCATTTCAAAAGGAATCATTAAAGGAGGCACAGGCACAAAGTCAGCTCCTTCAATAAATCTCATATCACACCTATAACCTCCTACAACAAATTCTTCATCATCTTCTTTGAACTCTAAAACATCATCCATTAGAACTTCATGTAATTTTTTGATAAACTCTTCCGATAAATCTTCTTGTTCTGACATCATATACTCTATTGCTTTTTTATGGTTTCTAACTTCTTGTAATTCTAAAAGACGTTTTCCTTCTATAGATTCATGTTTATTAATCACTAAATCAACTTGCGCTCTTGAAAGTGTGTTTCCTTCTATGGAACAAGAATGATAAGTGTAGCCTGTTTTAAATCTATTAATTAATTGTTCTTTTCCAACTGAACTTAGACCTCCAAGATTTTCCAAAAATATTTTCTTAACTTTCTCAGCTTCATCAATAATGTCTTTACTTGTTTCATAAGGAATAAATTCTAAATCAGATCTAATTAATTTCTGTATCTTTTTCTCAGGAAACTCGTCTTTTAACTCATCTAAAGCTTCATTCTTTGGTTCATCCTTTCCTATATATTTTAGAGTTTTCTGATATACTTTATCATCAATCCTATATGATTCAACATAGTAATAGTACGGTGTATCATCACGCTTTTTTATTTTAACATAAGCCATAGAACTCTTTTACCTCTAGTTTTGTAAAGAATTCTTAACTTATAAGCTTTTGGGCCACACAAAATATAAAAATTTAAAATATTTATAAAGAAAAAGTCATATTTGGTACCTACAAATTCTAAAAAAACCCACTCAAACTTTTCTGTTTCCTCTCCTGAATCAATTCATCAAAACTAATTCCAAGTGCTTCAAGCAAATCATCACTAACTCCTTTAAGCTGTTTGTCAATATAGTGTTCATAATCATATTGTGTCTTTTCACCTATAAAACTTACATGTTTAGGACCTTTATCTGTCATAACATATCTAACAATTCTTCCACTAAATCCAGAAACTTCACGAGCTGCTCTAACATGGGGCGGAGTAGTTTTTGTATATTCAGAAAGAGGTTTTGTTGTTTTCTTCTTATATACTAGTTTAGAATCAAATTCTCCTGTTTTTAAACGCTTTATTTCATCTAAAATAAATTTCTTCATCTCGTCTTGAGATTTGCCAGAGAAAATCATTTCGACTAATCTTTCCTGAAACTCTTTAGCAAGTTCAGTCCAATCACCACGTACAGCTTCAACTCCAACATAAACGTATTTCTTAGTAATTTCATCAAATCCTATGTATCTTTTCTTTGTTGCAATAAAGAATTTAGAGAAAATTTTCTCATGTTCAATGAAGAGCTTAGATTTCAGGTCATAATCTTTCTTAACCCAATTCGTTGTGAAATCATTAATTTTAGACTGAAGTTCAGACCCAAATTTTTTTTTATCTGATAAAGATTTGAATTTTTGATCTGCGTGAATAAATAAAGAATCAGTATTTTTTAATAAAATATCATTTCCATAAAACCTATTTGTTTCATTTACAGATATGTCATAGACAAAATCATCAAAATTACAAATTTCTTCTTTTTTTACAATATTCTTTGATGAAATTTTCTTAGAATATTTTCCTTTTTGATATTTCTTATTTTTTCTATCAAATAGAAATCCAATATTCTTCATAAAAAATTCGTGTTTTCGAGTTGAAATAACTAAATGGTAAGAAGAAGTTCCACT